>DATNKY010000089.1:0-3578 GCA_035603155.1 Solirubrobacteraceae bacterium | reverse complement strand
GGCACGCGACGCGGCCGCCGGTTACACGTATGAGGCGATGGCCGACGCGTTCGCGCGGGCGCTCGCGGTCGCCCGCGGCGCTTCGCCGACCGGACGGTGAGACGGATCGGGCCAATCGCTCGTGCGCGTCGCCGGCCGGACGCTGCGACGCGGTCCGGCCGGCGGCGGCTGTCAGCTTCCGACCGAGAACAGCGCCTCGAGGTCGTGGCGGGAGTAGACCTCGAACGCGACCATCGTCTGCGTCCGGCGCACCCCGGCGAGCTGCGACAGCTTGCCGGTCACAACCTGGGCGAGCTGGTCCTGCTCGCGCAGGCGCAGCATCGCCACGAAGTCCCACTCGCCGGTCACCGAATACGCCTCGGCGACGCCCTCGATGTCCGCCAGCTCGCCACCGAGCGTGGCGAGCGCCGTGCTCTCGGCCTGGATCAGGACGATCGCGTGGGTCATGCGGAATGTGTCTCGCCGGGCTCGAGGATGACGACCTGCGAGCTGGTCTGCGACTCGACCTCGGACTTGAACGCCTGCGCGTCGGTCTCGATCGCCGGGAATGTTCCGTAGTGGCACGGGATCACTGTCTTTGCGCCGACGAACCCGGCCGCGTCGACCGCGTCGTGGCGATCCATCGTGTAGTGACCGCCGATGCACATCAGCGCGATGTCGATCGGGTTGCGCCTGCCAACCAGCTGCAGGTCCGAGAACAGACACGTGTCGCCGAGGTGATAGACGATCTTCCCGCCGAAGCTGATCAGCAGGCCGGCTGGCGTGCTGACCGTCCCGTTGGGCGTCGTCGACGTGTGCCACGCCGGCACGAGCTTGACCCACCCCCAGTCAAAGGTGGCCGTGCCACCGAGGTTGCAGTCGTTCACCTCGACGCCCTCGTTGCCGAGCTCACCGGCGATCTCGGTGATCGCCACCACCGCCGCGCCGGTCCGCTTGGCGATCGGGACGGTGTCCCCGTAATGGTCAACATGTCCGTGGGTGAGGAGGATCGTCGTCGCGGCGACATCGTCGGCGCTGATTGCCGCCTTCGGATTACCGGTCAAGAACGGATCGAGCAGCACGGTCGTGTCGCCGTCTGTGAGCGTGAAGCAGGCGTGGCCGAGAAAACGGACATCCATCGTATGAGTCCTCCAGGTTTGGATCAGGGTTGTGGTGACGGAAGCGCGCGACAGAGCTCGAAACCGACCGCGACGCCGACCATCATCCCGAGCCGCGTCTCCTCCGCGAGCAGCGTGCGCATCGCGCGCATGCGCGTCTCAGCGTCGGACTCGCCGGCCGCCTCGCGGACCGCCTGCTCGTGGGCGGAGTCGAACCAGCCGCCCTCCGCCATCGCCGCTGCCAGCACCCGCTGGAGCTGCGGCGCGGCGCGTGCGACGAGCTCCTGTGCCTCGCGAAACCGGGTCGGGTCGGTGATCTCCGCGATCGCGGCATCCAGCTCCTCGTCGGTGTAGGTGCGGTCCGGCACGCGCTTGGAGCATCATACGTACGTGGCCGTTGCGCTCACTTCCCTCTCACACGGAGCCGGCTGCGGGTGCAAGCTCCCCGCGGCCTCGATCGGGCCCCTGCTCGCCGGCATTCCGATGACCGCGGATCCGAACGTGCTCGTCGGCTTCAACACGTCCGACGATGCCGGCGTCTACAGAGTCCGCGACGACCTCGCGATCGTCCAGACGGTCGACTTCTTCACACCGATCGTCGACGATCCCCGAGATTTTGGGCGGATCGCCGCCTGCAACGCGCTGTCGGACGTGTACGCGATGGGCGCGGTCCCGATCTCGGCGCTCAACCTGGTCGCGTTCTCGATCGAGCAGCTCGGCCAGGCCGTGCTCGCGGAGATCCTCCGCGGCGGCGCCGAGATCGCCGCAGAGGCCGGCGTCGCGATCGTAGGCGGCCACTCGATCGATGACGCCGAGCCGAAGTACGGGATGGCCGTAACCGGGATCGTCCACCCCGACGAGCTGCTCACCAACGCCGGCGGCCAGGCCGGCGACACGCTGGTGCTGACCAAGCCGCTCGGCGCCGGGGCGGTCTCCACCGCCGTCAAGCGGGGCCTCAAAGCACCGCTGCAGGAGGCGATCGACGTGATGACGACGCTCAACCGCGACGCCTCCGCGGCGGCGCGAGCGGCCGGCACACACGGGATGACCGACGTGACCGGATTCGGTCTGCTCGGTCACCTGCACGAGCTCGCGCTCGCGAGCTCGTGCGCCGCCGAGGTCGACGCCGCGGCAGTCCCCGCGATCGACGGCGTGCTCGAGCTATTGGCGCGTAATGACGAGGCCGCCGTCGCCGGTGGCACGCGGCGCAACCGCGCGTTCGCGGAGGAGTTCGCGACGTTCGCGGTCACGGTGCCCGAGGAGCGCGTCTGGCTCGTCTGCGACGCGATGACCTCGGGCGGTCTGCTCGCCGCGGCGGCGCCATCAGACGCCGGCGCGATCCCGGGGCCTGCGATCGGGCGCCTGGTCGACGGCGAGCCCGGGTCGATCAGCGTCGTCTGAGACGGGCCCGCGGAGTCAGCGGACCGTCATCCGCGCCAGCGGTAGCCCACGGAGTCAGCGGACCGTCATCCGCGCCAGCGGGAGCCCGACTGCGAAGCCGACGACGACCCCGACTCCGTCCGCGATCCAGCTCGCCTGCGCGACCGCAAGCGGCATCAGCGCGACCGCCACCCCGATCGCCACGGCGCCGATCAGGTCGCCGTCCACGTCCTCACCGCCGCGGATCGCCACCAGGTCGGACGTCAACCAGGCGCACAGCAGCGCGAGCGCGGCGCCGTTGCCGCCCATCGCGACCGGGATTGCGAACACGGCCGCGGTCGCGGCCATGCCGCCGACCCCACCGACGAGGAACAGGCCGATCACGGTCACCGGCCCGTGGCGCCGCTCGAGCAACCAGCCGAACAGCGCTATCGCGACCAGGGTCACGAACGCATACCCGGTGTTGTTGTAGGTGAACACGGCCGTGAACAGCCGCCACCAGTGAGAGCCGGGCTTGCCGAGAATCTCGAGCTGGTTGCTCGCGCCGAGCCCGGTGCGCCACAGGACCGTCCCGGCAATGCCCGCGAGCACGAGCGCGATCGTCGCGTAAGGCCGCGTGTCGGGCCGGATCCCCGGGATCTCGTCGCGGCGCAGCCTCGTCAGCAGCGGTGGCGCTGTCCTCCGCTCGCGCTTCTCGGCTACGCGGCCGTCGCGATCGAGCTTCGGAGCCCGTTTGCGCAGACGATTGCCGCAATATGGGCACTCGGTGATGTAGGAGCTGACCTCGGCCCCACAGCTCTTGCAGACCACAAATAGATCCGGACCGCCAGCGCTCACGGAATGATTGTAGAACTGCCAATCAGCGGCCGCGCGAGTGCCGCTCTCACGGCGCGCTCGCAGCCACGATCTCGGCCATCACTTCGCGGAAATCGTGGTTGGCCTCGTAGACGACAACCTGCCTGGCGGCCCCGTTGCCGCGCGCCAGCAGATCCTCGACCGCCTCGAGCTCCGACAGCGACCCGAGATCGGCGCAGTGCTCGCGCATCCGGTCGAGCAGGCGCCGGGCGAGCGTCCGTGTCGCCACCCGGTCGGAGCTCGGCA
>DATNKY010000568.1:0-3832 GCA_035603155.1 Solirubrobacteraceae bacterium | reverse complement strand
GCTCTTGCCGCGCTCGAGCACGAGCGACAGCACGGCGCGCTGATCGGCCGGAAGCGTGTCTAGCGAGGCCATAACACGCTCTAGCGTAGATGAGCCGCTGAAGTAGTGGGGCATCGCCGGGCACAGGCCGCCGAGCCGCCGGGCGGCCGCCGATCTACGCCCGCGGACCGTCGACTAAGGTGCCGCGCGTGCGTGACGATCTTCCATTCCGGCTCGACCAGGGATTCGACCTCCTCTACGGGCTCGAGGTGACCGAGATCGGCGACGGGCTGATGCGCGGCAAGGTGCCCGTCCGGGACCGGATCAAGCAGCCGGCCGGCCTCGTTCACGGTGGCATCTATGCCGCGATCGGCGAAAGCCTCGCTACGACCGGCACCGCGCTCGCGGTCCTCGGTGACGGCAACACCGCGATGGGCATGTCCAACCAGACGAGCTTCCTGCGCCCGGTCACGGCCGGCAACATCAATGCCGAGGCCCGCGCGCGGCACCGCGGACGCACGACCTGGGTCTGGGAGGTGGAGCTGTCCGACGACGACGGCAAGCTGTGCGCTCTGACGCGCGTGACGGTCGCGGTGCGCCCGCAACGAAAGGGAGACGGGCTCGGCTAGCCGCCGTACCGGTTGGTGATCGGCATCCGGCGGTCGCGCCCGAACGCCTTGGTCGAGATCTTGATCCCTGGCGGCGCCTGGCGGCGCTTGTACTCGGCGCGGTCGACGAGCGCGATCACGCGATCGACGTCCTGCTCGGCGTAGCCGCGCAGGATCAGCGCATCGCGGCCGAGATCGTCCTCGATGTAGCCCTGCAGGATCGGATCGAGCACGTCGTACGGAGGCAGCGAATCCGCGTCGACCTGGCCCGGGCGCAGCTCGGCGCTGGGCGCGCGGTCGACGATCGACTGGGGGATCACCTCGTCGATCGCGTTGCGGTGGCGCGCGAGCTCGTAGACGAGCGTCTTTGAGCAGTCCTTGATGACTGCGAACCCACCGGCGCTGTCCCCGTAGAGGGTCGAGTAGCCCACGGCCATCTCGGACTTGTTTCCGGTCGTCAGCACCAGCCAGCCGAACTTGTTCGACAGCGCCATCAGCAGGTTGCCGCGGATCCGCGCCTGGAGGTTCTCCTCGGTCAGGTCAGCCTCGCGACCTTCGAAGACCTCCGCGAGGGTCGTCTCGTAGGCGGCCATCGCGTTCCCGATCGGCAACTCCCGTTCCTGCACGCCGAGGTTGGCGGCCAGCCGGCGGGCATCTGACTGCGTGTCGTCGGAGGAATAGGGAGAGGGCATGATCACCACCGAGACCCGCTCGGGCCCGAGCGCATCGACCGCGATCACGGCGACGAGCGCCGAATCGATCCCTCCCGAGAGCCCCATGACAACGTGCCTGAAGCCGTTCTTGGCGACGTAATCGCGCAGCCCCAGATTCAGTGCCGCGTACACCTCAGCCTCGCGCCCGAGCGGCTGCGCGACCGGGCCACCGAGGGCCCCCACGCGGCGGGACGGGGGCTCGACCCCGGACTCGACGTGGGCAAGCAGGCGAGCATGCGGGTGCGAGCGATGGTTGACGGCCCGCTGGCGCGGGTCACGGAGGCGAACGGCTCGCGGTCCGGCGGCGTCGACCGTGGCGATGATCAGCTCCTCGGCGAACTGCTTGCCGCGCGCGAGCACTTGGCCCTCGTGATCGATAACCAGCGAATGGCCGTCGAACACGAGCTCGTCCTGTCCGCCGACCAAGTTGCAGAACGCGACCGCGGCCACGTTGTCGCGGGCCCGCTGGATCAGCATCCGTTCGCGCTCGGAGCCCTTTCCGGCGTGGTAGGGCGAGGCGGAGATGTTGACCAGTAGCGTCGCACCGGCGAGTGCCTCGTCGGAGGCCGGTGGGCCGGGGTCCCAGATGTCCTCACAGACCGTCAGCCCTACCCGCAGGTCATCGAGCTCGATCAGACCGCCGCCGTCGCCCGACTGGAAGTAGCGCTGCTCGTCAAAGACCCCGTAGTTGGGCAGGAAGACCTTGCGGTAGACCGCGTGCACGCCGCCGCCGGCGAGCACCGCGCAGGCGTTGTAGACGTCCTCGGCGAGCTCCGGGAAGCCGACCAGAGCCACGATCCCTTCGGTCGCGGCGGCGATTCGGTCCAGTGCGGCGCGCGCGTCGGCGAGGAAGTGCTCCTTGAGCAGCAGGTCCTCGGGTGGGTAGCCGGTGATCGCCAGCTCCGGGAACAGGATCAGCTCGGCGCCCGCCTCGCGTGCCTCGCCCAGGCAGGCGACGATCCGGCGCTCGTTGCCCGCGATGTCGCCGACGGTCACGTCGAGCTGACACAGGCCGATTCGTAGTGGTTGTCGCATCCGCTCAATTATCGGGCCGCGGGGCCCCGTGGCCGAGCCAGAACAGGATGAAGCTGCGCAGCTGGCGGTCGACAGCGCTCTTGACGTGCAGCAGCCGCGTCCACGCGAGCGCTACCAATCCTCGCGTCCCCGGACGTTGAGCGACGATCACGGCCTGCCCGGCGGCGGCCAGCGCGGGCGAAAAGGGCGCCGCCACCGAGCCCGCCAGCCGGCGCAGATCGCGTGGGGGTTGCCTGGTCCCGTAAAGGACGACGACATTGCCGAGCTCGAGCGCCTGCAGCAGCTGATCGTTCGAGATCGTCGTCCCGTCGTGGCGGACCGCGACCGCGACGTGCGGCCCGCTCGTCGGCGGATCGGAGTCATAGTGGGGCGGCCTGGCGCCGGGCTTGAGGTGCGCATCGCCGAGATCGCGGTACGACAGTCCGATCTGGTTGCTCGGGCCCGACAGCCCGGGATTGTCGTGCCCGGTCAGCGGGCCGCCGGACAGCAGCACGATCACGGCGGTCGCGATCGCCAGCGATACGAGCACGATTGCGAGGCGCTCGAGCAGCCTCATCTGCGATCGCCGCCCATCGCGGGTGTCAGCGGGCCTCAGCCCGTGGCGGGCGCGGGGCTGCCGGCGGCCGACGGCGCGACCTCGACCCTCGCCGCGCTCGCGAGCTCGGCGATCGAGGCACGCAGCTCGTCGGCGAGCGCCTCGAGGTCATGGATCGTGTCGTAATCGGCGTTGAGTCCGAAGTTGAGCTGCCCGTTGTAGCTCATGATCGCGATCCCGAGCGCCTGGTTCTCGGCCAGCGGCACCATCGGATATGCCGCCTCGAGCTGGCGGCCGAGCATGTAGAGCGGGAACTGAGGCCCCGGCACGTTGGTGACGACGATGTTGAAGAGCCGCTGGCGCGCCTGCAGCCGGGCAGCCTGAGCGATCATCGTCGAGGGGGCGAAACCGGACAGCTCCGTCAGTACCTGGGCTCCGACCGCCTGTCCCGATTCCTTGATCCCGTCCATCTCCTGGGCGATCGTCAACAGTCGCTGCACCGGGTCGATCGCCCCGACCGGGAGCGGCGCCCACATCGCCGCGACGCGATTGCCCAGCGCGCCGCGTTCGACGTCGGCCCGGACCGAGACGGGGACCATCGCCCGCAGCACCAGCTCGTCGGTCTCCTCGCCGTGCAACCGCAGATAGCGGCCGAGCGTGTCCGCCACGACCGCCAGCACGACGTCGTTGACGGTCCCGCCCAGGGCGTTCTTGATCGCCTTGAACCGGTTCAGGTCACCACGGACCCAGGTGAAACGGCGATGCGGGCCGATCGGCACGTTGAACGGGCTCGGCGGCGCCGTCCGCAGCCCGACGCGGGCGACCGCCCCCACGCCGCCGACGGCCTTGCCGACCCGCCCGGCGACTTGGCGGGGGCCGCGCAGCGTGGCCTTGGCGCCGCGGGCGATCTCGGCGGGGACCGTGGCCCGCTCGAGCAGCGCGTCGGCGAGCAGCTGCGCGCT
>DATNKY010000100.1:0-9495 GCA_035603155.1 Solirubrobacteraceae bacterium | reverse complement strand
CGCTCGACGGCTCGCGCAGGCGAACGGGCGCGGTCCGGTCGCGTCCTGATCAGGGCCGGCTCAGCCGCGCCGGCGCCGGACGCTCCACGCCGGCCGGGAGCCTGCCCTCGTCAGCGAGCTTGTCAAGGTGCGCGGCGAGCGTCACCGCCGCGGCCGGGCGCAGCTGCGACGGGACGTCGCCCCACGCGGCGTCGAGCATCTCGTCGACGGATCGCGCACCGGAATCGATCGCCTCGAGCAGGCGGCGCTCTCGATCGAGCCGGTGCGCGATGTATTCGTCGAGCTTGGCGTTCGGATCGGGGACGAGCGGACCGTGGCCCGGGCACAGCAGCCTCAGTGACCGGCTGCGGAGGTTGGCGAGGCCGTCGAGGTAACCGCTCAGCGCGCCCGGATCGGGCGCGATGAACACGCTGCCCTGACCGAGCACCGCGTCGCCGGTGAACCCGACGTCCTCGCTCACGAAGGAGAAGTGGTCGGGCGCGTGGCCGGGCGTGAACACCGGCTCCAGCGGGCCGAACGGGCGTCCCTGCACGAGAACGACGTCGGCGGGGCCGCGCCCTGCCCCGAGGGGCGCCCCCGGGAAGCGTTCGCGAAGGACGTCGGCCGCCTGGCTGTGATCGGGGTGGTCGTGGGTCAGGGCGATCCCGCCGAGCCCACCGCGGCGCTCGATCTCGGTCACGAGCGCCTCGACGTGGTCGTCCAGGTCGGGACCCGGATCGATCACCCACGCGGGCGCCCGCGACACGATCCACGAGTTGGTGCCGCTCAGCGTGAACGGACCCGGATTGTCCGCGCGGATCCCCACCGCATCGATCGCATCGAGCTCAATCCGTGTCACTGCTTGAATTGTCAACTATGGCCGCCGCCGACGAACCGCCGCCGCGTAGTGGCCCGGTGACCGCTCCCGACGACGGGTTGCGGCGCCGAAAGGAGGAGCCCGAGCGCAGTCTGTGGCGCGGACTGATCTCCCTCGCGATCCTGATCGCGATGGTCGTCGGCCTGTTGCTGGCGGTCCCCGGGTTGAAGGGCGTCGCGCACGCGGTCGCCCATATGAACCTCGGCTGGCTGGTGGTCGGCGTCGTGCTGGAGATCCTCTCCTGCCTCGGCTATGTGCTCGCGTTCCTGCAGGTATTCGATCGCGCGCCGGTGCGCTTCGGGGCGCGCGTCGCGCTCAGCGAGCTCGCGTTCGGGGCGGCCGTATCCCTCGGCGGCGCGGGCAGCGTCGCGGTGGGCGCGTGGCTGCTCGTCGAGCGAGGCGGCGAGCCGACCAGAATCGCGGAGCGATCGGCGGTGCTGTTCCTCCTCACGAGCGCGATCAACGTGATCACGCTCGCACTCGCCGGCCTCGCCCTGTTCTTCGGGATCCTCCCGGGACCCAGCAACCCATGGCTCAGCCTCGCCCCCGGGCTCGTCGGGACCGTCGTGTTCGTGTTCTTCCTGCTGCTCCCGAGGATCACCGAGCGCCTCGCGACCTCTCGCTCGCCGGGAAAGCTGCGCACGCTGATGGTCGAGATCGCGACGACGATCCGGCTCACCGAGCAGGTTCTGTTCAGGCGCGACTGGCGGATCATCGGGGCGATCGCATTTCTGTGGTGTGACATCGCGGTGCTGGCGGCGTGCTTCGCGGCGGCGGGCACCGTCCCCCCGGTGGCGACGATCGTGCTCGCGTATCAGATCGGCTATCTCTCAAACCTGGTGCCCGTCCCGGGCAACATCGGGATACTCGACGGCAGCCTGGTCGGGATGTTCGTGATCTACGGCGTCTCGGCCACGCTCGCGACGGCCGCCACCGTCGTCTACCACGCGATCGCGCTGTGGGTCCCGGCGATGTGGGGCACCGCAGCGTTCGTGATCCTGCGTCGGACCAAGGACCGGCCGATCGAGCTGCGGCCGCCGCGCGAGGTGCGCCGCCGGCTGCGCCGGGAGGCTCGAGAGCGGCGCGCGAGCCGTCACTGAAACCGCGCGCCGATCTGGCTCAGAGGCGCAGGTACGACGCCCCGTTGAGGTCGAGCACCGCTCCACTCGCAAACTCGGCTTGCGGCGAGGCGAGATAGATCACCGCGGCGGCCACCTCCTCGGCGGTCGCTACGCGTCCGAACGGACTCTCGCCCCGGCGGGCGATGCCCGACTCGCCCTCGAGCTCGTCCCCGGCCATATCCGTCTCGACGAAGCCCGGGGCGACCGACGTCACGGCGATTCCGCGGCGCCCTAGCGCCTTCGCGAGTGACTGGCCAAAAGCGATCAGCCCCGCCTTGCTCGCGCCATATGCAGGCTGGCGCGCCTCGCCGCGGAATGCTCCGCGAGAGGCGACGTTGACGATCCGGCCTCCGGGGGACATGTGTTGAACGGCGCACCACGTGACGTTGGCGGCGCCGACGAGGTTGACCCCGAGCGTGCGCGCCCACGCCTGTTGCCACTCCGAATAGGTGGACTCGTCGATCGGATGCGCCTCGAATACACCCGCGTTGTTGACGAGAACGTCGAGCGTGCCGAACGCGTCTTGAACCTCTCCAACCATGCGCCGGACAGCCTCGGCGTCGGCGAGATCGGCGCCGACGACGACGTGCCCCTCGCCGGCCAGTGCGGCCGCGACGTCGAGCGCCTGCCGGCGCCGGCTTCCGTAATGGACGGCGACCCGGTCGCCAAGCTCCGCGAACGCCCGTGCGGTCGCCGCTCCGATACCACGAGAGGCTCCGGTCACGAGCACACACCTGTGGGTTGTGCAGGACACCGGCGGGACTGTAGAGATCTCGTCCAGCGCAACGCCCTAGAGATCTCGTCAACCGCAACGCCCGCGAGCCCGCGTTGGACCCGCTCGGTGCCCGCGTGCCAGTCTCGGTGCTACCGAGCGAGCGCGGTCGCGACCGAAACCGCAACCGCCTCTGACGTGTAGCGCTCGACGACGCTCTCGGCGTCGGTCCCGTGGACGAGCGCCTCGATCTCGGCGGCCTCGGCGATCGACTTCCCGAGCGCCTTCGCGAGTGCCAGCACCGATGAGCCGTCCTCGGCGCAGGCGGCCTCTGTCTCGACCGCAGGCGATTGCGTCAACGCTGCGCGCGCCTCCCGGATCGACGTCACCCCGGAGATAGCGATCTGGGCCTCGTGACGCGCGAGCCGCGCAAACAGCGCCGCCGTCGAGTACGGGATCCCCGCGCGCCGTACGGACTGCTGGTAGGCGCCGTGCGGACAGGCCGCCTTGAGCGTCAACAGCGCGTGGCCGACGGCGATCGCGGACGACAGCTCCTCGGCCTCCCGAGCGCGCTTGTGCGTTGCGTAGGCTGCGGCGACTTGCTGGAGCGGATCGGTCATACAGTTTCTTCGGCCGACGCTAGCGTCGGGGTTTAGCGTTTCCGTCCCCTTCTTACGAGACTCATCGACGGTCTCTAACGGTTAGAGGTTGCGTCGCTTAACCGTTAGAGGTGCGCCCGTCTAACACCTGTGTTGGACCCCTGAAATCCCTGCAAATCCGCTCAGTGGCGAAAAACGTCGTGGTGCGACACAGAAACGGTCCCGTTCCCGAGACCGCCGGCGTACAACCTCGATCGACGAACTCCGATTGACTTCTCGAGAATCTCTGACTAAGGTCAGAGAATGCCTGATGCGGCCGTGGATCAGGTCCGTCGCTTCAACCGCGTGGTGACCCGGCGTGTCGGTGCGCTGAACGACCGCTTCCTCGGTCGCGACCGGCCGCTCAGCGAGGCTCGAGTGCTGTGGGAGATCGGCGAAGACGGCTGCGACGTGCACCTGTTGCGCGCCCGCCTCGGGCTCGACTCGGGATACCTCAGCAGGCTTCTACGATCACTCGAGGCCGACGCGCTGGTCGAGGTCGAGGCGAAGGCCGACGACCGCCGGGCTCGGGTCGCGCGGCTGACGGCCGCGGGCCGACGCGAACGGGCTGCGCTCGATCGGCGATCGGACGAGCTCGCGCAATCACTGCTGGACCCGCTGAGCTCGACAGAGCGCGAGCGCCTCGTCAAAGCGATGCACGACGTCGAGCGGCTGCTGATCGCTGCGAGCGTCGAGATCAGGTCCATCGATCCCGAGCATCCGGACGCGCGGTACTGCCTCGCGGAGTACGTCGCCGAGCTCAACCGGCGCTCGAGCCGCGGTTTTGACCCGCGCGTCGGCGCGACCGCCCTGCCACACGAGGTGCGCCCACCGGCGGGCCAGTTCTTCGTCGCCTATCTCCACGGCGAGGCGATCGGCTGTGGAGCGGTCAAGCACCATCCCGGCGCGCCGGCCGAGATCAAGCGGATGTGGATCGCTCCCCGGGCGCGCGGGCTGGGACTCGGCCGCCGACTCCTGGAGACGCTCGAGGCATGCGCCCGCGACGGCGGCGCGGAGATCGCGCATATCGAGACCAGCGCCGTCCTCGGCGAGGCGTTGGCGCTCTACGTCGACACCGGGTGGGTCGAGGTAGAGCCGTTCAACGACGAGCCATTCGCCGACCGCTGGCTCGAGAAACCGCTCGACACCGCCCGCGCGACCGCGCCCCGAGCATTGCATGGACAATCCGGCGGCCGTGGTCTGAGCTCGGATTAGGCAGCGCGCCTCGCTTGGCGTGGGCTCACGAGATGAACTGCTGCCCGCCGTCGATGTCGTAGGTCGCGCCGGTGATGGCCGTGTTGACCATCAGATGGATGGCGAGCGCGGCGACGTCGCCGGGACCGACGACGCGTCCGATCGGGAGCGTCGCGCGCAGCTCCTCGCGGCGCGCGTCGAGTTGGTCGCCAAGCAGAGACGCCGACAGCCCTGTGTCGACGAAGCCCGGGTCGATCAGGTTGACGCGGACCGGTGCCAGCTCGAGTGCAAGCGACGCGGTGAACGGAGGCAGCGAGGAAATGGCCGCGGGGACGATCCCGGAACCGGGGCGTACCCGAAAGCCGTCCGTGCCTCCGATCAGCAGCAGCGTGCCGCCCGGTCTCATCTTCCCGGCAGCATTGCGGGCGACCGCGAGCGCCAGCACCATGCGCTGGCTGATCGCCGTGCGAACCGCGTCGTAGTCCATCTCGAGCAACGGGCCATAGTGCGGACGGCCGGCCGTGACCAGGATGTGGTCGATCGGTCCCGGCAGGCCGTCGAAGAACCGCTGCAGCGAATCGAGATCGTTGGCGTCGAACGCCGCGCTGCTGCGTGCGCCGACGTCGCGCGCCGCCTCCTGCAAGTGCTCGGGATTGCGCCCGGTGAGGACGACGTCGGCTCCCTCGGCCCGGGCACGTCGAGCCGTCTCGAGCCCGATCCCGGCGCTGCCGCCGATCACGACGACGGTCTGCCCGCCCAGCTCCGGCTCGCGGCGCGCGGAAACGTCGGTGCCTTCAGTAGCCATGATTCCCTCTCTCTGGGGTGCGGACCCATGTGGCGTTGCGCTCAGACAGGCTCCTCGACCCAGACTGCTAGACCGGCTGCCCGTTGGCCGTCAGCGCGACGTCGATGTTGCCGCGTGTGGCATTTGAGTACGGACAAACCTGATGCGCGTCGCGTACGAGCTCGGCAGCCGCTGCCGGGTCTTGCACCGAAGGAAGGCTGACATCGAGCTCGACGCCGAGCTTGAAGCCGCCCTGCCCGTTGGGAAATAGCATCACCTTTGAGTCGATCGCCACATCGCCGGCCTCGAGCTTGGCGCGTCGAGCGACGACGCCCAGGGCGCCCTCAAAGCAGGCCGCGAAACCAACCGCGAACAACTCCTCGGGGTTGGTGCCGTTCCCGTCGCCGCCCATCTCGCTCGGCAGTCGCAGGTCGACGGTGAGGTTGCCGTCAGAGCTCTCCCCATGCCCGTCGGCCCGGCCTCCGGTGACGTGGGCCTGCGCGGTGTAAATGGCCTTGGCCATGTGGTCTCCCTTTGTTTGAAGAACAGCCTTCGCTTGGCATCCGTGACCGGTCGTCACGCGATCTAACTGATGATTGCGCGCCGACCTTCCTTTCCGTCGCGCGACACCGACCGCCGCGACTGATCACGTCGTGGTCCGGCACCGGTCCGCCGACTATCACCGCACGGCGCCGGACCCGATTCGGATCCGCGAGTCGGCCGCGAGGTACCCGGCGAGGTGATCGATCACCTCTTGCGCGTCGTCCTCGATGCCGGCGATGAACGTTGACCTGCGGCGCCTCAGCACCGGCAGTCCGAGAGCGTAGAGCCCGGGGCTGTCGACGACGCCGCCATCGTGGCGGAGCTGGCCCTTCGGCGTCACGACCGGCACGTCAAGCCACTGGTAGTCAGGCGCAAACCCCGTTGCCCACACGATCGTTCGGATCTCGCCGGCCCGGAGATCGAGCGCCAGCCGCGCGGACCTGGGCGCTTGGGTCGCTTCGTACCGCTCGGGCGCGCCGACCTCAGAGTCCAAGCCCTGGGTCTGAGCCCACTCGTCGAACACGCCGAGCAGCCGGTCCATCTTCAAGTCCGCGAGCGAGCAGACGTTGCGCAGACCGCCGGAAAACAGCGCGGTACCGTCCCGGATCGTCGCCCAGCGGCCCACGAATTCGACGCCCAGAGCGGCGAGCGCGTTGAGATCGAGGGTCGTTCGCTCGGGCGTCCCCACAAGCTGGGGGGAGGGCAGCCGGCGCGCCCGTACAAGATCCTCGAGCTCGTCATAGCGCTGATCCCATACGCCGGACGCGTCCATCCACCACAGGACATCGCGGCCGCGGTACGTTCGCGGCAATCGCACGTGCTCGCCGACCGACAGGGTCACCGGACGACCCGATTGCCTGCACTCGGCCGCCAGCTGCACACCCGTCGCTGACGCCCCCACCACGAGCACGCCCCCGTCGTTCAGTTGGTTCGGATCGCGGTATTCGAACGTCGTCAGCTGCTCGACGTTCGCCGGCACCGCGTCCGCAAAGTCCGGCACCGTCGGCCGGTTGCAGGCTCCGCTGGCGATCACGACGGTTCGGCACTGAATCTTTCCATCCGTCGTTGTCACCTGATAGCCGTCGCCGACGCGCCGCACGGACGTCACGTTCGTGCCGGTCCGGACCCGAGCGCGAGCCGGCTCGGCGAAACGCTCGATCAGCTCGACGACCTCGGCCGCCGTCATATAGCCGTCAGGATCCGGGCCCTCGTAGCGAACGCCCGGAAGGCGGCACTGCCAGTTCGGAGTGAGCAGGCGCAGCGAGTCCCAGCGCTCGTGGCGCCAGGAGTTCGCGACCTCCCCGCGCTCGAGCACGACGTGGTCGATCGACCGCTCGCTCAGGAAGTGGCTGGCGGCGAGCCCAGCGTGCCCTGCGCCGATGACGACGGTGGTGACGTGCTCGATGGTGGGTCCTCAGCGCTCGACTGTGAGGGCGCTCAAGCGACGGTGACGCTGACCTCCGTGGGGTTCGCGAGTGCGTCGAACACGGCGGAGCGCTTCTGTGACTGGGCGACGAGCGCCTCGATCTCCTCCCTGGTCGCATCAGCGTCGATCGTGAACGTCACCGTGATGTCGTTGAAGCCGTTGCGGACGTCGCTGTCGACGCCAAGGAACCCTCGGATGTCGTGGCTCCCCTCAACGGTCGCCTCGACGGAGTGCAGCTGAATCTCACGGTTCTGAGCGATCGCCGCGACGCCCGCGCTCAGGCAGCCCGCGAGCCCGACGAGGAGATACTCGATCGGGGTGATCCCGTTATCCTCGGCGGCGAAGATCTCCGGATGGTCAGTGTCGAACTCGAATTCAGTGCGGTGACCCTGCTCCTCCCCAAGTCCGAAGAAGTCCTGGACTGTCGTCGTGCTGTGGACGCCGCTCTGCCACTTCGAGGATGCACGCCACGTGAACTGGGCGGCCTCCGGCGTGTCCGCGAGGACTCCGCGCGCATCGAGCAGTGCCTGAACGTTGACTCCATTATCGATCGTTGCCATTTCGCCTCTTCTCATATACTGTAGTTTCTCGATAAGGTCGCTGGACAATATCAGGACCCCGGTGAACCACTGATGACCGCGCGCACGGCGCGAGCGTCGTCGCTCGCGGCTGGCTCGGTCGGAACTGTCGAGACGCATTATCTCGACCTGCCGGATCCGTTGCAGCTTGACTGCGGGCGCGACCTGTACCCGGTTCGCGTGGCCTACGAGACGTACGGCGTGCTCTCACCACGGCGAGACAACGTGATCATGGTCTGCCACGCGCTCAGTGGCGACGCGCACGCAGCGGGCTTCTCGAACGCCGCCGCGGAGCAGAGCACCCGGGACGGCTTCGGAGCCGACGATCGCGACGGCCCCACCGGCAAGGGCCTCGGCTGGTGGGACGGGATGATCGGCCCGGGCAAGGCCTTCGACACCGATCAGTACTTCGTCATCTCCACGAACCTGCTCGGCGGCTGCCGGGGTACCACCGGTCCCTCGTCACTGAACCCGGCCACCGGCAAGGCATATGGGTCCGACTTCCCCGTGATCACGGTCGCCGATATGGTCAGGACAGAACGCGCGTTCCTCGAAGAGCTCGGGATCGAGCGGCTAGCAGCGATTGCGGGTGGTTCGCTCGGGGGGATGCAGGCATTCGAGTGGGCGATCCGCTACCCGGACCAGATCGACGCGATCGTCGCGATCGCCAGTACGCACGCGCTACACCCGCAGGGGGTGGCGTGGAACGCGATCGCTCGGGACGCGATCATGCGCGATCCCGCGTGGCAGGGTGGCCACTACCACGGCACCGGCGATGCCCCGACCGCCGGGATGGGGGTGGCCCGCATGATCGGCCACATCACGTACCTCTCCGCGCAGGCCCTGGATGAGAAGTTCGGGCGGCGGCTTCAGTTCGCCGATGACATACGGTTCACGATCACCGACCCGGAGTTCGAGGTCGAGAGCTACCTGCGCCACCAGGCTGACACGTTCGTGAAACGCTTCGACGCGAACACCTACATCTATACGTCGCGGGCGCTGACCTATTTTGACCTGGCTCGCCAGTACGGCGACGGCTCGCTCGCCAGGGCGCTCGAGGACATCTCGGCGCGGACGCTGCTGATCGCCTTCAGCTCGGACTGGCTGTATCCGCCGGAGGCATCGCAGGAGATCGAAGCCGCGCTACGCCAACTCGACAAGCCGGTGCAGCTGCAGGTGATCGATGCGCCCTACGGCCACGATTGCTTCCTGCTCGAGGAGGGGCGTCAGACGCCGATCATCCGTCACTTCCTGGAGACGGCTCGGTGATCGAGCACAGCGACCGGATGGAGGAGGCCCGCGAGTTCGGATTCGAGACCCGCCAGCTCCACGCCGGGCAACGGCCCGACCCGAACACGGGCGCCCGCGCGGTGCCGATCTTCCAAACGACGAGCTACGTGTTCGAGGACCCCGAATCGGCCGCCGCGTACTTCAACCTGCAGGAGTACGGCAACACCTACTCGCGGATCATGAATCCGACGGTTGCCGTGCTGGAGGAGCGCGTCGCGAGCCTCGAAGGCGGCGCCGGGGCAGTCGCCTTCGCGAGCGGTCTTGCCGCCCAGGCGGCCGTCTTCTTCACGCTCTTCGAGCCCGGCGATCACGTCGTCGCCTCGAAGGCGCTTTACGGTGGTTCACTGACGCAG
>DATNKY010000101.1:0-3473 GCA_035603155.1 Solirubrobacteraceae bacterium | reverse complement strand
TCGCTGTTCGAGGCAGTGGCTGACGTGGCTCCCGGCCCCGACGCGCGTTACGAGGCCAAAGAGTCGATCGCGCTCGCGTTCGTCTCGGGTCTTCAGCACTTGGCGCCGCGACAGCGCGCGGTGCTGGTCCTGCGCGACGTGCTCGGCTTCCACGCCGATGAGGTCGCCGAGATGCTCGGCTCCTCACCGGCGTCGGTCAACAGCGCGCTCCAGCGCGCCCGGGCGTCGCTCGAGAGCCGCGTGCCGGCGGCGCGCGACCGGCTCGCGATGCCGCTCACCGTCGCCGACCGCGAACTCGTCGGCCGCTTCGCGGACGCGTTGCAGCGCGACGACATCGACGAGGTCGTCGCGATGCTGACCGACGACGCCGTGATCAGCATGCCGCCCGAGCCGGAGTGGCACACCGGCCGCGAGGCGATCGAGGCGTTCCTCCGCGCACGCAAAGCTGCGCGCGGCGGTCCGTGGCGCTTCGTCGCCACCAGCGCCAACGGGCAACCGGCGTTCGCGTACTACCTCACTGATGCAGAGGGCTGGGCGCGCAGCGGGCTGCTCGTGGTCGGCGTCCGAGCCGACGGGATCACGTCGGTCACCCGGTTCCACGAGGGCCTGCTGGACCGGTTTGACCTCCCCGAGCGGCTCTAGCTGACGTTCCTCGGCCTGGCGCCAGCGTTGGGCGACCGCTACTTCGCGGGCACGCGCGAGCGGCGCTAGCTGGTCTGCGTCCCGCGCCGGCCCTCGGCGTCGCGGAACATCGCTCGCGCGATGATCTCGCGCTGGATCTCCGAGGCGCCCTCGTAGATCCGGGTCGCGCGCACGTCCCGGTACAGATGCTCGAGCGGGTGTCCCTGCTCGAGTGCGACCGCGCCGTGGAACTGGATCGCGGCGTCGACGGCCTTCTGGGCGACCTCGGTCGCGAGCAGCTTGGCCATCGCCGCGAGCGCCGGATCGTGTCGCTGCTCGTCGTGCGCGAACGCGGCCTGGTGGACGAGCAGCCGCGCCGCCTCGGTCTCGGCCTCGAGGTCCGCGAGCCGGTGCGCGACCGCCTGATGGTCCTTGAGCAGCTTGCCGAACGTTCGGCGCTCGAGCGCGTAGTCGGCCGCCTGGTCCAGCGCGGCTCGCGCCATCCCGATCGCGAACGCGCCGACGCTGGGCCGGAACAGGTCAAGCGTTCGCATCGCGACGCGAAAACCCGCCCCGGGCTCACCGAGCACCTGCTCGGGGCCCGCGTACACGGCGTCGAACGTGAGCGAGCCGATCGCGTGCGGGGTCAGCAATTGCCGGCGCTCGCCGCCCAGGCCCGACGAGTCGCCCGGGATCGCGAATGCGGTCAGCCCCCGTGCGCCGCGCTCGGTCTGGGAGGTTCTCGCGAAGACCGTGTAGATGTCGGCGTCGGGGGCGTTGGAGATCCACAGCTTCTCGCCGGTCAGGCGATAGCCACCGTCGCCGTCGGGCTCGGCCTTCAGCGACAGTCCCGCCGGGTCCGAGCCGGCGTCGGGCTCGGTTAGCGCGAACGCCGCGACTGCGGTGCCGTCCGCGACGCGCGGGATCCACTGCTGCTTGATCTCCGGCGTGCCGGCCTGGACGATCGGCCCGGCCCCGAGTCCCTGGAGCGCGAACGCGGTCTCGGCGTCGGTGCTGTGCCGCGCCAGCGCCTCGCGGATCAGGCACAGCGCGATCGCGCTGATGTCGCCATCGGCGGCGAAGATCACCTCGAACAGCCCGTGCTCGGCGAGCGCCCTGATCAGTGGCCGGTTGACCTCGCCGGGTGTGCCCGCTTGCGCGATCGGCTGCAGCGTCACCGCCGCCAGCTGACGGGTGCCCTCGTAGAGCTCGAGCTGCGCCTCGCTCAGGTGGCGGTCACGTGCGCTGCGCATCGCCGCGTCAGGCGGCCGGGAGGATCGCGACGCCCATCAGCTCGAGCTTGGCCTCGGGCTCGAACAGCTCGGTGACGCCGAACAGCCCCATTGCCGGGTAGTGGCGGCCGAAGTGCTTGCGCCAGACGCGCCCGAGCTCGGGCAGGGCCGCCTTGTACTCGGAGACCGACGTGACGAACACCTGCAACGTGACGAGATTGTCGGGTCCGCCGCCGGCCGCCCGAAGCGCCGTCATCAGGTTGGCTGCCGCGAGGTCGAACTGTTCGGCGATCGTGTCGCCGGTGACGGCGCCGTCCGGGGTCGCGGCGATCTGCCCGCCGAGATAGACGACGCGATCGGCGACGACCGCGTGCGAGAAGCCGACCGGCGCCGCCAGCTCCGGGGAGTTGACAATCTCGATCATCGGCGGACGGGCCCGTGACGGGCCCTTACCGGCCCTTCCACTCGGGGCGGCGGCCCTCGCTCCAAGCGACGTAGAACTCCTCGAAGTCGTCGGACTGCATCAACAGCGCCTGGGTGATCGCCTCGAGCTCGATTGCGGCGCCGAGCCCCATGTCGAGCTCGCGGGTCAGCAACGACTTCGTGGTTGAGAACGCGAACGCGGGCCCGTCCGCGAGCCGGCGGGCGAGTCCCTCGGTCGCCTCTTCGAGCGCGTCATCGGCGACGACCTGGGTCGCGAGCCCGATCTGGAACGCACGTTCTGCACTCAGCCGATCGCCGAGCAGCAACAGCTCGGTGGCGCGGCCGAGCCCGACGATGCGCGGGAGGAGGTACGCCGAGCCCATGTCGGCGCCGGCGAGCCCGACGCGCGTGAACAGGAACGCGAACGAGGCAGACTCGGCCATCAGTCGCAGGTCGCTCGCGAGCGCGATCACCGAGCCGGCGCCGGCGGCGACGCCGTTGATCGCGGCGATGATCGGCAGCGGACACTCGCGCATCGCCTTGACCACACCGCCGGTCATCCGCGTGAACCCGAGCAGCTCGACGGTCTCCATCTCGAGCAGCGGCGCGATGATCTCCTCGACGTCGCCGCCGGATGAGAACCCGCGCCCCTTGCCGGTGATCACGAGCACCCGCGCCTCGCCGCGCTGAGGGAGCTCGGTCACGAGGTCGCGCAGGTCCGCGTAGACGTCGAACGTCAGCGCGTTGAGCTTCTCGGGCCGGTTCAGCGTCACCGTCGCGACGCCGTCGTCGACCGTGTAATCGAAGTGCTGCCACTGGGGTGTCAGGGGCGCGCTCGCGCGGTAGGGGCTCATCGTTGACGCGACGATACTCGACATAGAAGTCCGTGGCAATGTTATGTATGCTCAGGCGCCGAGAGAGGGATCTTGATTTCCGACAGCCCCTACTGGAATCCGAAGACGGAGACCCTGGCGCGCGAGCAGCTCGACGCGCTGCAGCTGGCCAAGCTGCGCCGCCAGGTCGCCTGGGCCGCCGACCGCAGCCCGTGGTTCAAGCGCACGCTCGCCGGCTTCGACGTCGACGACCTACGGGCGATCTCCGACCTGCGGCGGCTGCCGATGCTCACCCGCGATGACTGGATGCAGTCCCAGCGCGAGAACCCACCCTACGGCGAGCTGCCCGCGATCGGCGGCGAGG
>DATNKY010000293.1:0-5062 GCA_035603155.1 Solirubrobacteraceae bacterium | reverse complement strand
CCCATGCCCCGCCAGTTCGTTAGAAAGGAGTCGACTCCTCCGCTACCGGGAGCCACCGCTGGCGTTGAGACCCGACAATGCCCGAATTTCCAGGCATTTGCTGGAAGTGGGCGATCCAGGACTCGAACCTGGGACCTCTTCCTTATCAGAGAAGCGCTCTAACCGACTGAGCTAATCGCCCGACTCCGGCGATTCTAACGGCGCGCCGGGGGTCCGGTACGCCTGGCTTACGGCGGCGCGGTCAGCCCCGCAGGCGCCGGGCGAGCTCGACCGCCTCGTCGGCGGAATCGAAGCTCAGGTGGACCCGATAGCCGCCCGCGGCACCGGGGGTCACCTCGACCTCGCGGCCCAGCGCGGCGCCGAAGCTGTCACCGATCCGCTGCACGGCGGCCTCCTGGTCGGGGTGCAGCGCGGGCCTGCGCGGGCGCGCGCGGGGGGAGCGGCCGGCGCCCGAATTGGCGCGGCGCGCACGCTCCTCGAGCTGCCGGACTGACCAGCCGCCATCGATCGCATCGCGCGCGAGCCGGCGGCGGTCACCGTGGTCGGTGGCGAGCAGCAGCGCGCGCCCGTGGCCCTCGCTGAGGTCGCGGTGCTCGATCGCGGACAGGACCTCGTCGGGGAGCTCGAGCAGCCTGATCAGGTTCGAGACCGCGACGCGGCTGCGACCGACGCGCGTCCCGACCTCCTCGCGAGAGAGCCCGAGCTCCTCGGTCAGCGCGGCGCAGGCGCGCGCCTCCTCGATCGGGTTGAGGTCCTCGCGGACCATGTTCTCGATCAGCGCAACCTCGAGCGAGGCGGCGTCATCGTGGTAGCGGACGATCGCCGGCACCGTGTCGAGCTCGGCCAGCCGTGCCGCGCGCCAACGGCGCTCGCCGGCCACCAATTCGTAGGTGCCGCCCGGGATCGGCCGCACCAGGACGGGCTGCAGGACCCCGCGGACCTTGATCGAGTCCGCGAGCCCGACGAGTCCCGCCTCGTCGAACGTGCTGCGCGGCTGGTGCGGGCTCGCGGTGATCAGCTCGGTCGGGATCTGTCGCAGCTCTTCGGGCTCCTCCTTGGGCGCCACCGACAGGATCGCCGCGAGGCCGCGGCCCATCGCACGCTCGCGCTCAGCCACGGGCAGTCACCTCCTTGGCCAGCTCAAAGTAGGCGCCGGCGCCGGCGCAGTGCGGGTCATAGTGGATCACGGGCTTGCCGAAGCTCGGCGCCTCGCCGACGCGGACGTTGCGGGGGATGACCGTGTCGAACACGAGCGCCGGGAAGTGCTCACGGATCTCGCGCTCGACATCCTGTGCGAGCCGCGTCCGCCCGTCGTGCATCGTGAGCAGCATCCCGGCAACCGTCAGCCTCGGGTTGAGCTCGCGCTGGATCAGAGACAGCGTGTCGAGCAGGCCCGCGAGGCCCTCGAGCGCGAAGTACTCCGACTGGACGGGCACGATCACCCGATCCGCCGCCACGAGCGCGTTGACGGTCAATGGTCCCAGCGACGGGGGACAGTCGAGCAGCACGAACGCGAACCGGTCACGGACCGGAGCGAGCGCTTCGCGCAATCGGTTCTCTGATCCGGCAACGCGCGGCAGCTCCACCGCGGCGCCGGCGAGGTCAGGCCCGGCCGGAACCACTCTGAGCTGTGGGATGCCGCTCTCGACGATCGTATCCTCGAGCGGCAGGTCACCGACGAGCGCGTCGTAGACGGTCGGCTTCGTGTACTTGTCGATCCCGAGCCCGAGGGTGGCGTTGGACTGCGGATCGATGTCGATCAGCAGCGCTTCGTACCCGGCCTCGGCCACGCACGCCGATAGGTTGACGGCGGTCGTCGTCTTGCCGACGCCGCCCTTCTGGTTGGCGATCGCGTACACGGTGGACATCGTCGCGTCCAAGCTAGCGCCGTCGGCGGTCAGACGTGGGCGCTGAGGCCCCACCGAGCGGGCGTTTGCGAGCCATGCCCGTACGCCGTGGAAACCGCTGGGGCGTCGGCGCACGCTTGATCATCGGCTGCAGGTGGCGGTTGGCGGCACCCGGATACGGGTCGACGGCGATCGCTTCCGGCATGTCGAGGCCGAGCTCGCCGGCCGCTACGAGGGCGGATTGCTCGTCGGCGGGGTCACGACGTCCACGCCAGACGAGCAGTGTCCCGCCGAGCCGCAGTAGCGGCGCTGCGTACTCGGCCACCACGGCCAGCGGCGCGAGCGCCCGCGCCGTGACCAGATCGAACCGTCCCAGGCCATCGGGCCAGTCCTCGGCACGCGCGTTGACCACGGTCGCGTTGGCCAGCCCACATGCCGCTATCAGCCTGGAGATGAATTGACACTTGCGACCGTTGCTCTCGACCAGGTAGACCTCGGCGCCCGGCAGCGCGATCGCGAGCGGCAGACCTGGGACCCCGGCGCCCGAGCCGAGATCGGCGATCTGCGCCGCGTTGCGAACCGCGGCGAGATCGAGCGCGACGAGTGAGTCGGCGAGGTGGTCTTCGAGTACCCGCCTCGGGTCGCGCACAGAGGTCGGCGCGAGCGGGTCACCGGTCAGCGCATCGAGCAGCGTCGCGAGGCGGCCTTCGGCGGCCCGGTCAAGCCCGTAGCGGCGCGCGAACGCTTCGATCAACCGTCTCGAACCTCGTCGTCGTGCTCCACGGCCGCCGCGGCACTTCGCAGCCGTCGGCGCTCGCGCTCGATCACCGATGAGTAGCGCTCGCACATCGCCCGGAAGCGCTCGGCGCTGTGGCCGTCGAGCTCGGGTACGAGGTCTGTCTCGAGCAGTGGCAGGACATCCTCCACCAGCGCCCGGCCGCGCGCCATCCACTGGTAGTAGGACCGCCCCGAGTGGTGATACGGACCGTACAGGCGACAGCGCGGGAAGCGGGCCTCGAGCCAGCGGAAGATCGCCTCGTGTCGTACGTGCATCCGCAGCACGACCTGCGGTTGGCGCCCGTCGCCTCCGAATGAGCCCTCGCCGACGAGCAAGCCGATGAAGTAGCCACGGTCGAAGTCTGAGAGGTCCGTCACAGCGGTTCGTTTTCTAGACGTTCCGTGTTTCACCGTCAAGAAAAACGTGAAACGTCCGCGGTCTCGGCCCGGGCCTGCAAGTGACGGGAGGCGGTTCCGTCGCCATCAGTCCGTCAATGGCCGGTCAGTCCGTCAACGGCCCGTCAATCCGTTAGTCCGTCAACGGCCCGTCAGTCCACCAGCGGCGCGACGACCAGGCGCCGCGCCGGCTCCTGACCCTCGCTGTAAGTCTCGACGTCTCGGCGAGCCTTAAGGTGCTCGTGGATCACCTTGCGCTCCATCGCGCTCATCGCCTCGAGCGGGACCGCCCGGCGGTGGTTGACGGCAGTCTCGGCCGCTTGATCGGCCGTGGCCCGCAATGCGACCGCGCGTCGCTCGCGGTAACCGGCCGCGTCGACAGTCACCGGCCTGCGCTCGCCGTCACCACCGGCGGCGAACCTATAGGCGAGGTGCTGGATCGCATCGATCGTCTGCCCGTGGTGGCCGATCAGGAGTCCGAGATCGTCGCCGTGGTATTCGGCGATCAGGCCGTCAGGTCCGTCACTCACCTCGACGGTCGCGTCGATGCCGGCGGTCTCGGCGATCCGCTCGAGCAGCTCCTGGACCGTGCCAGCGGCATCGTCACGCTCGACAGCCACGCCTACCTCCTGCGGCCCGAGCGCTTCTTCTTCTTACGAGGCGGACGCGGCGGCGGGGCGGTCCGGGCCGGCGCGGCGACGGGGGCGGCCTCCTTGCCGGCCTTGGAGCGCCCTCGGATGAGGCCGCTCAGTCCGCCGGAGCCAGATCCGTTGGTGTCGGACTTCCCGTTGGCGTCGCCCTTCGCGCTCCCGTCGCCCTTCCCGTTGGCGTCGCTCTTCGAATCGCTCGCGGGCGTGCTCTTGTCGGTCGCGACGACGCTCGTCCGGGAGCCGCCCGCGGCCTCCGCCGCGGGCGCCGGTCTGACCGGCCCGATTCGCCGCCTGATGATGTATTGCTGACCCATGGTCCAGGTGTTGGTCGTGATCCAGTAGACCATCACCCCGGCCGGGAACCTGATCACGAACAGGACGAACACGAGCGGCAGGGCCAGCATCAGCTTGCGCTGGGTCGGGTCCATCGTCGGGTTGGCCATCATCAGGCTCGAGGCGAGCTGCGTCCCGACATACAAGATGATCAACACCACGAGCACGCCGCCGGTGGCCTTGTTCGTCAGGTCCGGGATGAACAAGAACGACGCCCCCCCGTGCGGTCCGCACGCCGTCGTCTGCCCGCTCGCCTGCGCGAGCGAGATGTGATGCGCCGCCGCGTAGCTGGCCTGAAACGCTTTCTGCACCTGCGGACAGATGTCGAACCGCAGGCTCTGGCGCAGCATGTAGTACAGCGAGATGAAGACCGGCAGCTGCGCCGCCAGCGGCAGGCAGGAGGCGAGCGGGTTGACGCCGTTCTCCTTGTAGAACTTCATCATCTCCTGCTGCTGGCGCTCCTTGTCATCCTTGTACTTCGCCTGGATCGACTTCATCTCGGGCGCCAGCTGCTGCATTCGCTGCATCGAGGAGAACTGCTTGATCGTCAGCGGCAGCAGGACCGCTCGCACGCAGACGGTCAACAGCACGATCGACCAGCCCCACTCCAGCCCGAGGCTGTTGTGGAAGAACTTCAGGACCGACTCGAAGACGTCGATCAGCGGCTGGAAGATGTTTGCGAGCTCGAGCATGATCAGGTGCTCGTCACCGTCGACTTCGGCTTGAACAGCCGCTGGTCCTCAACCCGGTCGATCCCACCGAGACTCCAGGGGTTGCAGCGAAGCAGCCTCCACCCCGCCAGGACGAGTCCGCGCAGTATGCCGTACCGCTGGACCGCCTGCGCCGCGTACTCCGAGCACGACGGGTAGTACTTGCACCGCGGACCGAGCAGCGGCGAGAGAAGCCACTGGTAGGCCCGGATCGGGAGCACAAACACCGCGCGTAACGCCTTCGTCATTCGCCCTGCACCGCCTCGGCGCCCTCGACACGATCCGCGCGAGCGCGATCGTCGTCTACAGACTCGTCCTCCGTGGGCGCGGGCGACGCGCCCTCGGCGTC
>DATNKY010000183.1:0-3096 GCA_035603155.1 Solirubrobacteraceae bacterium | reverse complement strand
GACGATCGGCGAGATCGAGGTCCGGGGTCCGAACCTGTTCCTCGGCTATCTCAACCGTCCCGACGCGACCACCGAGGCGATGCACGACGGCTGGTTTGCGACCGGCGACATGGCGACGCGCGACGCGCGTGGCTACATCCGGATCGTCGGGCGGCGCGCAACTGACCTGATCAAATCAGGCGGCTACAAGATCGGCGCGGGTGAGATCGAGGCCGCGCTGCGCGAGCATCCGGCCGTCGACGACGCGGCGGTCACGGGCGAGCCCGACGACGATCTCGGCGAGCGCGTTGTCGCGTGGGTCGTGCTGCGCGACGGCTCCGACGTCTCCGAACACGAGCTGATCGACCACGTTGCCGGTCAGCTGGCCCCGCACAAGCGCCCGCGCGCTGTGCGCTTTCTCGATCAGCTCCCGCGCAACGAGCTCGGCAAGGTCCAGAAGAAGCGACTGGGCGCCTAGCCCGGCGAGCCGAGCGCGCGCTTAAACCTTCGCGTCGACGAACCGCTCGCGCAGGGCGATCTTCTTGAACTTGCCCGTCGCTGTGCGCGGGATCTCGTCGATGAACTCGAAGCGATCGGGAACCTGCCACTTGGCATATTGCCGGGCGAGGTGCTCGCGAAGCTCGTCGGCGTTCGCCTCGTGACCGTCGCGCAGCACGACGACAGCCAGCGGGCGCTCTCCCCAGCGGTCGTCGGGGATCGCAATCACGGCCGCCTCGGCGACCGCGTCGTGCGCCATCAGCTCGTTCTCAAGGTCGACGGACGAGATCCACTCGCCGCCGGACTTGACGAGGTCCTTGGAGCGATCGCAGATCCGCAGGTTGCCGTGCTCGTTGATCGTGACCACGTCGCCGGTCACAAACCAGCCGTCATCGGTGAATTTCTCGGCCCCCTGACCGCGGTGATACGCGCGCGCGACCCACGGACCGCGGACCTCGAGCTCGCCCATCGACTGGTCGTCCCACTCGACGAGCTGTCCATCCTCCCCGCGGGCGCGGATCTCGACGAACGGCGACGCGATCCCCTGGCGGCCGCGGTACACGTACCGCTCCTCATCGCTGGCGTCGTCGAGCTCGAGCGGCGGCCGGCAGACGCTCCCGAGCGGCGAGGTCTCCGTCATCCCCCACGCGTGGACGATCGTCAGGCCGTGGCGGTCAAAACCCTTGATCAGGCTCTGCGGCGCCGCCGAACCGCCGACGACCAGCTGTCGCAGAGAGCTTAGGTCCCACCGGTCGGGCTCGGCGTCGAGCGCCTGCAGCACCGCCATCCAGACGGTCGGCACGCCCGCGGTCAAGGTGACGTGCTCGTCGGCCAGCAGGTCCAGGACGCTGACCGCGTCGAGCTTGGGGCCGGGGAGCACCAATCCGGCGCCGACCAGCGTCGCGGTGTAGGCGAGCCCCCATGCGTTGGCGTGGAACATCGGCACCACCGGCAGCAGGGTGTCGCGCCGCGAGACGGACTTCACGTCGGGGAGCGCGGCGACGAGCGAGTGCAGCACCAGCGCCCGATGGGAGTACAGGACCCCCTTCGGCCGGCCGGTCGTGCCCGACGTGTAGCACATCGCTGCCGCTCGTCGCTCGTCGTCGGGGGGCCACTCCATCGGCTCGGCACCGGCGATCAACGACTCGTAGTCGAGGTAGCCGTCGGGGACCGAGCCCGAGCGCGAGACGACGATCACGTGCTCGAAGTCGCGCGCCTCGTGAAACGACTCGAACGCGTCAAGCAGGCTCTCGTCGACGATGATCGCCCGATCCTCGGCGTCGTTGACGATGAAGCTCAGCTCGTCGGGATGTAGGCGCGGGTTGAGGGTGTGCAGCACGGCGCCCATCGACGGCAGCGCGTAATAGACCTCGAGGTGCTCGGGCTGGTTCCACATCAACGTTGCGACCGGGTCACCGGGCTCGATCCCGAGCTCGCGCAAGGCGCCGCCCAGCCGGCGGGCACGATCGACGCACGCGCCGATCGTCGTCCGATGCACGGACCCGTCCGGGCGCCTGGACACGACCTCCCTCGAGCCGCTGAAGCGCTCGGCTCGCTGCACCACGGCGGTGAGCGATAGCGGGTAGTCGTCCATCATCAGGCCTTCGCGCATGCCTTCTCCTCGAATCTCGGTGACTGCTAGGACTTAGCGTACGCGGCGCAGCGCGCAAGGGGAGCTGGGGCGCCGCCGCCGCTGATCTTGTGTCACGTATCGCACACATGCCGCGCCGGCGCGTCGCTGTACTTCACGGTCGTGTGCGCGCAGCTTCGCGACCCGATCGAGGCTGAGTTCGTCGACGCTCTGGCACAGCTCACGGTCCGCTTCGGCGCCAACCTACAGCCGGGGCAGATCCTCGCGATTCGCTCCGAGCCGGGCAAGGAGGCGCTCGCACGCGCGATCGCCGACGTCGCCTACCGCGAAGGGGCCCGGTATGTCGATCTGAGCGTGTTCGATCCGCACTTCAAGCGCTCCCGGGCGCTTCACGCGGACCCCGACTCGCTCGCGTTCGTGCCGCCGTGGCTCGGCGCGCGGGCGCTCGCGCTCGGCGAGAACCGCTGCGCGACCGTCGTTTTGACGGGCCCGGTCGAGCCCGAGCTCATGGACGGCGTCGACCCTGGCCTGCTCGCCCGCGACATGCTCCCGTCGCTGCCTGAGGGAGTCCGCGTCATCGATGAGCGCACGACGAACTGGACCGCGGTGCCATGCCCAACCGCGAGCTGGGCCCGGGTCGTCTATCCCGAGCTCGACCCCGAAGCCGCGCTTGCCCGGCTGCGCCGCGACCTCGCACACATCTGCCGTCTCGGCGAGCCCGACCCGATCGCGGCCTGGGAGCAGCGGCTCGCACATCTCGACCGGACCGCAGGCCGGCTCGACGCGCTCGGCCTCGACGCGCTGCGCTTCGACGGGCCGGGGACCGAGCTGACGATCGGACTGCTCGCGGGCGCCCGATGGGCGGCGGCACGCTTTGAGACGGTCGACGGGATCGTGCATGCCCCCAACATCCCGACCGAGGAGGTGTTCACGACCCCCGACCCCGAACGCGTCGAGGGGTTCGTGACCGCGACCAAGCCGCTGTTCACGTCAGAGACGACGATCACCGGCCTGCGGGTCCGGTTCGA
>DATNKY010000130.1:0-8021 GCA_035603155.1 Solirubrobacteraceae bacterium | reverse complement strand
GCGACCGCAGCAGATCCCTGCGCGACGCGCAGACCCTCCCACTTCTCGAGATCGTAGAACCCGTCGCCGGCGAGCGTCGCGTGCTTGCGCAACTCGCCCAGCAGCGAGGTGCGCTCGGGGCCGTCACATGAGAGCGACAGCGACGCGAGCTCGTGTCGCCGCGCGACGGCGGGCAGCGCGCCCCGGCTTCGAAGCCAGGCGCCAAGACTCAGCTGATCGAGCCGGCCGGCCTGAGAGTGACTCCACGGGTCGTCGGGATCGACGGTCGCCGCGAGCGCCGCGAACTCCCTGTCCAGGCGTTCGGCGTCGACTCGTTCGCGCTCGCTCATCCACGGAGCCTCGTCGCCGATGTAGAACCCCTCGTTCAGGCCCCAGCTCATCTCGCCGGGCTCGGCGACGTAGCTGCGTTCGATCGTCAGCCCGAGCTCGTCAACGAGCCCGCGGTAGGCGGTGTGGTCGTGGCCGAACACCTCGCCGCCGGCCTGCACGGTGCGGCCGTCCGGTAGCGCCACGGCCTCGACGCGGCCGCCGGGACGCTCGCGCGCTTCGAGCACGACCACGTCGGCGCCGGCGCCTTGCAGGTCGCGCGCCGCCGCAAGCCCCGCCAGCCCGCCCCCGAGCACCGCGACGTCGACCATGACAACTCCCTCCTAACCATTCTCGCTTGACACTGCGAACCATGCTGGTAGTTTTCTGAATCGGCATTCAGGATACAGGCATGGGCAAGCCTGTTGAGCGGTCCGAGGAGAGATGAGCCCGCGCCCCAAAGTCGATCACCTGCGCAAGCCGCAGATCATCGCCGCAGCAGCCGAAGTCCTCTACGAGCGAGGGCTGTTCGACACCCGAATCGGGGACATCGCCGAGCGCGCCGGAACGAGCTCGCCGACGATCCTCTACTACTTCGAGTCCAAGGATCGTCTGCTCGAGGAGGCGGTCGAGTACGCGGACCGCGAGTTCTACGAACGGCTGTCCGGCGGCCAGGACCAGTTCGAGCTCGCGAGCGACAAGCTGGTGCACCTGATCGAGGAGACGAGCCTCGGCCCGGGCGGACTCAACGACTACACGCTGTGGATGGAGATCTGGGTGCGGGCGCGGCGCGACCCGAGCGTGCGGCGCTCCTATTTCCGCCTCGACCGCCGCCAGCGCGCGCTGATCGTGGACATCGTGCGCGACGGGCAGAAGGCCGGGGAGTTCAGCGGCGATGTCGATCCCGACGACTTCGCCTTGGTTCTGAGCGGTCTGCTCGATGGACTCGGCGTCCAGGTCACCCTGGGCCAGCCCGATGTGACAGCGGCGCGAATGGTCGATCGATGCCTTACGCTCGCATCGAGCGAGTTGGGTTGCAATCTCCGTCGCGTCACGGACGGAGACGGGCGCTTCGGCAAGCGGTACGCGAGGGCGGCAAAGAGGTGAGTGGGCATGCATCCACGTGAAGGGTGGTCCGAAGGAGGGATCAGGCGCGGACCGCAAGCGCTGGAGAGCGCCCTGTCGCGGCGCCAGCTTCTGATGGCGGGCGCCGGGCTCGCGCTCGGCGGGGCGCTCGCGGGGTGCAGCTCGACCAACCCCGCCGCCGGGAGCAGCGGCCCGCCGCTGCCACGTCAGGACAGCCCGGTCAAATGGCCGTTGTACTCGCACAACAAGCCGATCCCCTCGGGCCTCGAGCCAGAGAAGGGCGCGACCCTGCAGCTCTACAACTGGGTCGCGTACATCAACGAGTCAGTGATCAAGAGCTTCTGCAAGAAGTACGACTGCAACTACTCCCTGACTACCTATAACACGATGCAGGAAGCACTCTCCAAGCTGGCCAGCGGCGAGCTCAAGGTCGACGTCTTCTTCCCCACCGTCAACGTGCTCGGTCAGTTGATCGCATCGAAGCTGGCCCGGCCCCTGAACCACAGCTACATCACCAACATGGCCAACACCTGGTCTGACTACCACAATCCGTTCTACGACCAGGGCTGGCAGTACACGACGCCGTACTCGATCTACACCACCGGAATGGCGTGGCGCAAGGACAAGGTGAACCTCACGCCGTCGTGGAACATGCCCTGGCAGGGAGCGCCGTACAAGGGCAAGGTCGCCGTTCTCGACGATTACCGCGAGACGATCAGCCTGGCGCTTCTGCGGGCTGGCATCACGGATGTCAACACGACCAGCACCGCGCAGATCCGTGCCGCCGGCAAGGCGCTCCAGAACCTGGCGAATCTGACAAACGTGCGCATCGACAACAACGATTACACCGACGTTCCGACCGGAAAGACCTGGATCCACCACGCCTGGTCGGGTGACATGGCCTCCAGCTACCAGTATCTCCCCAAGGGCACGTCGGTCGACACGATCGGCTACTGGTTCCCGGCCAATAAGAAGGGCCCCGTCGCGAATGATCTGATGGTCAACCTGACGAGTGGCCAGAATCCGGTCCTCGCGCATAAGTTCATCGACTACCTGCTCGACGTTGACAACGCGCTTGAGAACTACAGCTACGTCGGTTACATGCAGCCGCTGAACGCAGTCACTCCGACCCGGCTGATGTCGGAGAAACTGCTGCCTCGACCGTTGATCCCGACCGTCGTGCTACCGGACTACTTCCGCCACGGGCTGTTCCAGCTCGAACTCCCTCCGCCCGCCGACGCCGTCTGGGAGTCGACCTGGAACTCGTTCTCGAAGGGGCTATAGGGTGAGCGCGATGGGTCGGCGGCAGGGCAGCGGCAGGCGCAACCGCTGGTTGTGGATCGGACTCGCCGCCCCCGGAGCGGTCTGGCTGCTCGTCCTGTTCGTGGCGCCGTTCTACGTGATGCTGTCGGTGGCCGGCGGCGGGATCAACGAGTTCTTCCAGACTGTCGTCCCGGTCTGGAACCCGATCCACTGGTCGAGCTTCAACTTCAGCGCGGTCTGGCACGACATCGTCGGGCCGGGGGCGTTCATCGGATCGCCGGCGCTGCGGACGATCGGCTATACGGCGATCGCGACGGTCATCTCGCTCGCGATCGCGTATCCGGTGGCCTATTTCGTCTCTCGCTACGCGGGCAAGCGCAAGTCGCTGTTCCTGATCCTGCTGATCGCCCCCTTCTGGGTCAGCTACATGATGCGCATGCTGGCGTGGATCGATCTTCTGCAGCAGGGGGGGTTCTTCAACAGCGCCCTGTCGTTCTTCGGTCTGCCGGGTAACACAGACTGGCTCGGCGGCAAGTCCGTGACCGTGATCATGGGGCTCGTCTACGGCTACAACCCGTACCTGATCCTCGTGCTCTACGCCTTCCTTGACCGGATCGACCAGAGCCTGATCGAGGCGGCCAGAGATCTGGGGCTCAGCAAGTGGCGGACCTTCTGGAGCGTCACGATTCCGTTGAGCAAGCCCGCGCTCGTGGCCGGGACGTTCATCACGGTGCTGCCGATGCTGGGCGACTACTTCACCAACCAGCTGCTGTCCGGGGCGCCCGGAACGTCGATGATCGGTAACGCGATCGAAGGACAGCTCGATTCGCCGGGCGAGACCGGACAGGGAGCGGTGCTCGCGCTGATGCTGCTCGTCGTGCTGCTGATCCCGATGATCTATTACGTCGTCAGCACGGCCCGAACCTCGCGGGAGATGGCCTGATGGCGAGTACGGCAGAGAAGCCCGTATCCGGGTCCTCAGGCGTCGAGCCACGTGACTCACAGCCGCCTCCGCGGTCAAACCCGTGGCGGCGACCGTGGGCGCTGGAGGGCTTCACCTGGCTGTACATCCTGTGGTCGATCGTCCCGATCGCGATCGCGGTGCTGTTCTCGTTCAACAAGGGCGCGTCGCAGGCCACATGGCAGGGCTTCTCGACCAAGTGGTATGTCGGCAGCCAGGTCACGTCGGTGCTGCACAACCCCAGCCTCCACCACGCCGTGATCCAGACGCTGATCCTCGGAGGCCTGACGACCTTGATCTGCGTCCCGATCGGGGTCGGGTTTGCGATCGGGATCGATCGCTGGCGCACACGAACGGCGAGCGGACTGAACTTCGTCCTGATCTTCTCGTTCGTGATCCCCGAGCTGTTGCTCGCGGTGGCGCTGTTCCTGCTCGTCACGCAGGCGCTGACGTTCATCCACCTGGGAACTCCGGCCGAGGTGGCGGGGCTGGTCGTGTGGAACCTGAGCTGGCCGGCGATCATCGTCCGGGCGCGACTGATCAGCATCGGACGCAGCTACGAGGAGGCCGCGGCGGACCTGGGCGCATCGCGACTCGGGGCAATCCGGCGCGTCCTGCTTCCAATGCTGATGCCGGCCATCTTCGCCAGCGCCGTGCTCGTGTTCGCAAGCACGGTGGACGATTTCGTCATCGTGGAGCAGCTCTCCTCGACAGCCAACACACAGCCGATGTCGGTGCTCATCTACTCCAACGTCCACGGCGGACTGAGCGGGCCGGCGCTCAACGCGCTGGCGACGATAATGCTGCTGATCTCGCTGATCGTCGCGGTGATCGGATTTGTCGCTTACCGGTGGCTGACGCGCGGCGAGCGGACGGAGGGCGGCACTGAGGCGCTCACTGGGATCGCCGGAATCTGAGAGGACTGCAAATGAGTGGAGGAAATGTCAAGCTCGAGTCACTGACCAAGCGGTTCGATGAGGTTGCCGCGGTCGACGACATCTCGCTCGAGATCCAGGCGGGGGAATTCTTCTCGCTGCTCGGACCGAGCGGCTGCGGCAAGACCACGACCCTGCGGATGGTCGCGGGCTTCGAGCCGCCGAGCACGGGCAAGATCCTGCTCGACGGCGATGACGTCGCCAAGCTGCCGCCTAACCGCCGCGACGTCAACACGGTCTTCCAGAGCTACGCGCTGTTCCCGTTTCTGACCGTCGCCGAGAACGTGGCGTTCGGGATGAAGTACAAGTCGGTGCCCAAGGCCCAGCTGAAGACTCGGGTGGCCGAGGCGCTCGAGATGGTGCAGCTGTCCGGATACGAGCAGCGTCGCCCGAACCAACTGTCGGGCGGTCAGCAACAGCGCGTCGCGCTCGCACGGGCGCTGGTGCTCCGGCCGTCGGTGCTGCTGCTCGACGAGCCGCTCGGGGCGCTCGACGCCAAGCTCCGCCGCGCCCTCCAGGTCGAGCTGGCAGCGCTGCAGAAGCAGGTGGGAATCACATTCCTGTACGTGACTCATGACCAGGAAGAGGCGCTGACGATGTCCGATCGCCTCGCCGTCATGAACCACGGGAAGGTCGCTCAGCTCGGTACGCCGGAAGACGTCTACAACGAGCCCGCCGATGCATACGTAGCCGATTTCCTGGGCGTGTCGAACCTGATGGACGCTCGCGTGAAGCCCGGCGGCCAGTCGACGGGCTGCTGTCGTCTCCAGATGGGCGAGTTCACGCTCGAGGCCAACGCGGGCGAGCTCAACGCGACCGGCGCCGTCAAGCTCGCGATTCGCCCCGAGCGGATCAACGTGGAGCCGTACGAGACCGTCGGTGCCAATCGCGTGCCCGGAATGGTCGAGCGCCTCGTGTTCCTGGGATCGACGACGCACGTCTACGTCCGGCTCGCGACGGGCTCGACGCTTCAGACGCTCGTGCGCAACGACGGCGCCGAGCTTCCCTACGGCCAGGGGACGGCGGTCAGCGTCTCGATTCCGGCCGACGCCCTCAGGGTGCTTCCCGACCCCGGTGTCAGCGTCGGCGAAATTCACGACGAGACGACCGGCGAGGAGCTGCTCGACCTGAGCGGCACGCGCTCGGCCTGATCGGGCTCGGCTGACCGAGGCGGCACCCTCGGCGCGCTGCGGCGTTCGAGATCTAGACTCGCGCCGGTGATCAGCCGGAGGGTGAGCAGATGGCGGGCGTGAGCGATCTGCTCGACGGCAAGCGCGTGTGCGTGTGCGGCGGATCGGGCGGCGTCGGCAAGACGACCACCTCGGCCGCAATCGCGCTCGGGATGGCCGCGCGCGGAGCGAAGGTCGCGGTCGTCACGATTGACCCGGCCAGACGGCTCGCGAACGCGCTCGGACTGCAGGAGCTCGAGAACGAGCCGCGTCGTGTCGAGCCCGAACGGCTGAGCGCGATCGAGGTCAAGGGTGAGCTGTGGGCGATGATGCTCGACCCGAAGCGGACGTTCGACGAGCTGATCGACCGGATCGCCCCGGAGCCCGGACGGGCGGCGGAGATCAAGTCAAACCGCGTCTACCGCGAGCTCTCGACCGCCGTCTCGGGCTCACAGGAGTTCACCGCGATCGCCAAGCTCTACGAGCTCGACCGCGATGGCGATTTCGACCTGCTGGTGCTCGACACACCCCCGTCGCGCAACGCGCTCGACTTCCTCGAGGCCCCCGGCCGGCTGACCTCGTTTCTCGACGGCCGCGCGCTGAAGGCATTCGTGCGCCCGACGGGCTTCGGGATGCGCGTCCTGAGCCGCGGCGCCGCCCCGTTTCTGGGGGCTCTGCGCCGCGTCACCGGCCTCGATCTGATCAGCGACCTGTCGACCTTCTTCGGTCTTCTGGGCGGTATGACCGAGGACTTCAGCGAACGGGCCGCCGAGGTCGAGAAGCTGCTCCGCGCCGACACCACCGCGTTCCTGCTCGTGACCTCGGCGCAGCCGGCGGCGATCGAGGAGGCGGTCTGGTTCAGGCGCACGCTCGACGAGAGCGGGCTGCCGTTCGCCGGGGTGATCGTCAACCGCGTCCACCACGACGTCCAGGGCGACGCGGACGTCTCCAACGTGCGCGCCGCGCTCGACGAAGGCCTGCCGCCGGATCTCGCCGGCCGGGTCGCGCAGACGTTCGCCGACTACCACGTGCTCGCGCGCCGCGACCAGCTGGGAGTGCAACGGCTCGGCGCCGAGCTGGGTGACCAACCCCTGGTGCTGGTCCCCCACCTCGATGACGACGTCCACGACATCGAAGGGCTGCTTCGCGTGCACCGCTTCCTGTTCGCCTCCACCGCCGAGCGCGAGCGGCTGATCGCCGACGTGATCGCCTAGTCCCGACCTCGGCGTCTCACCGGCCATATGTTCCGGTTGAGCACTGAGGTCCTCTGGGGCTCAAGCCGCGGGCGCCGGGCGCAGGGCGCAGGGCGCAGGGCGCCGTTGCCCGCGGGCGTTCGCAACGTCAGCGCGCCTGGAGCGTCAGCGCCTCCGGGCCGTCGTCGGTCCACGTCGACCAGCTGGTCACGATCGGCTGCCAGCGAGCCGGTTCGATCAACCCGCCGGGGCCCGCGATCGCCAGCCGACCCTGGTGCAGCAGCTCCCAGACGGCCTGCTCGGCGAGCGCCAGGCGCTCGCTCGCGCGCCACTGCGGATACTCGGCCACGGCCAGCTTGACCGCATCGTCGAACGTGATCGGCATCGCGGCGGCGTCGACGATCCGCGTCTTGAAAGCCTCGACCGCGGGGCGGCTCTCGGGCCCCCGCTGAGCCTCGGCGAGCACCGTCTCGGTCACCTCGCGCGACGTCTTGCCGACGGTCGCCCACCCCCGTCCCATCCCGATCTCGTCGGACCGCAACTCGGGCCCCTCGTAGATCGTCAGCCGCGCGCGGTCGGGAGGCCAACGCCGGTCCTCGTGCTCGATCGCCAAACCGCTCACCCAGGGCCGCGCGAAGCGCTCGTCGAGCTCGGCACGGGTCAGGTTGAAGGCCCGCGCGACATGCGGAAACTGGCGCAGCTCGAGGTGGAACATCGCAGTAGGTTCGCATCCACCGGCCGGTTAACGCAGAACGAGCGGGCACTTGAGCCCGCTCGCTCTGCTGATCGCGCTCCCCCTGACTACATACGAGCCCCAGGACTTACGTGTTGTGCCTGGCGGGCAAAACACTCCCGGCCGCAGCGCGACCGAGTAGGGAGCGGTCGTGCACCAGCGTAGCGCGCCCGAGCCGGTCAGGGGCTCGGCGCGGGCGCGACGGCCTCGTGCGCCAACAGGCGATCGGCGACGTCCACGAGGTTCGGATCGAGGTGTCCGCACAGCGCGTCGCGGAGGATCGCCCGCAGGTGCTCGGCCAGTTCGTCCACCAACGCGTCGGCTCCCGGCCCGGATGCGGCGAGGCCGGTGATCACCGCCCGCTCGAGCGAGATC
>DATNKY010000043.1:0-4470 GCA_035603155.1 Solirubrobacteraceae bacterium | reverse complement strand
AGCGCGCCGGCCGCGCTGTCCTGCACGAGCCACGCGTTCACCGGCCGGAACCGGTCGCTGAGCACCGCGTTCACGAACGGCGACATGTTCCTGGTCAGGTTGGTGGCCGAGGTACCGGGATGGGCGGCGACCGCGATCGTGGCAGAATCCGCCGCCGACAGCCGCCGCTGCAGCTCGTAGGTGAACATCAGGTTCGCCAGCTTGGACTGGCTGTACGCGGCCACCCGGCTGTAGGACCGCTCCCCCTGCAGGTCGCCGAAGTTGATCCGGGCCTGGATGCGGTGCGCGATGCTGCTGACCGTCACCACGCGGGAGCCCGGCACCGGCAGCATCTGATCGAGCAGCAGCCCGGTGAGGGCGAAGTGCCCCAGGTGGTTGGTTCCGAACTGCAGCTCGAACCCGTCGCTGGTGGTTTGCTTGGGCGTGAGCGTCACCCCGGCGTTGTTGATCAGCAGGTCGATCCTCGGGTGCTTGGCCCGTAGCTGGTCTGCGGCGGCGCGGATGGAGTCCAGCGAGGTCAAGTCGAGAGGTTGGACCATGATGTTCGCGCCAGCGGCGGTCTCGGCGATGCGGGTGGCCGCGCGCTTGCCCTTCTCGATGTCCCGCACTGCCAGGACTACCGACGCACCGCGCGCGGCGAGGACTTGGGCGGTCTCGAACCCGAGGCCGGTGTTCGCGCCGGTGACCACGGCTAGCCGTCCCTGCTGGCCGGGCACGTCATCGCTCGTCCATTTCGCGTTCATCACCATCGGGCTTCCGATTGGCGTGCCGTGTGAGTCTGTGCCGGACATGAATCGTTCCCTCCTCGTCTGGTGTTGTGCGTTGTGCTGGTTTGACTCGATGAGGCCAAGATCTACGGCGTGATGTCCTCGCGGTCGAGGTTGCGCCAGACGCGCCCAAGCTCCCGGATAGTCGCGGCGGTCTGTGGCCGAGAGGCGACGAACGCCGCATTGAGCGCCCCAGCCGAAGTGCCGACCAACAGGTCGGGCGCGATGCCGCGCTCGTAGAGCGCCTGCAGCATCCCGATCTGGACTGCGCCGAGGCTGGCGCCACCCGACAGGACGAACGCCGTGCGCGGGTGCCTGGAGTCCGGCTTCGGGACGGAGCGTCGACCGGTTTGCATTTGCGCCACGGGTTCGACCGCTCTCACGGCAGCTGCGCTCCGGGTGGGGGTGAGGTGAGGCCCGTCGCGTGATCGAGCTCGGTTTTGAGCAAGCCGCCAACCCGCCTGATCTGCTCGGCATAGATCTCCGCGGCGCGTTGCTCGCGGTCGAGCGCCGCCGAGTAGGACACGAACGCGAATCCGTCCTCGGCGAGGGGCGCGCTCGCCCAAACGCGATACGCATCCCAGACCGCTCGGCATTCATCGCCCCAGTCGACGTCGCGTCAAGCACCGCGTCCACCATTCGCCGCCGCAGCCAGATCTGAATCGGGTGAGACTTCGACATGGGATGTGTTATCCCGCGGTAGCCGCGCACTCGCATCCCGGAGATTCCCCATCTTCCCCGCCACCGGCCACCAATCGGAGTGCTCCGGGTGGGGACGCCACGCGCATCAATCGTCGCACTTGCGGCTCGGGTCCAAGAGGAGTGGGAGCCGCAGCCGCTGTCGGAGACGATTGGGTCGGTCGACGACGGCTATGAGCTCGCCGATCGGCGGTTCAGACTCGAGGCGGCGTGCCGGAAGCTTCCGGTGCGCGAACGCCTGGTTCTGCACATGCGCTTGATCGAGGACCGGACTCAGACCGACATCGCGGCGACGATTGGGCTGTCGCAGATGAAGGTCTCTCGGATCCTGAGCGGCGCGATCGAGCGCCTTGAGCTCGCGGCCCGTCCGGAGCTCGAATACTGATCGCTTTTGGAAATGCGAAATGCAGATCGTGTCGGCGCTCGACCGCCGAGTCGCCCAACCCCGTTGTGAGGCGTGTGCCGTTTCACAGGCCGAGGTGGGATGGTTACATAGGCCGGTAGCATGGCCGGTTCTCAGGAGGGAATGGCAGCTTCTAGCGCCCGACTTGTTGGCCGAGCAGCGGAGGTTGCGGTGCTTGAGGCTGTGCTCGGCGAGCGGGCAGCTGCCTCCGCGCCGGCAGTGGTGGTTCACGGCGAGGCGGGGGTCGGGAAGACGTCACTGGTGGCGCGGTTCGCCGACCTAGCAGCTGGTCGGGGGTCGACGGTGCTGTGGGGTTCGTGCTTTGAGGACAGCGGTCCTCCGTATGGGCCGTGGGTGGAGGCGATCGACGGCCACCTCGGGAGTTCGTCGCGGGATCGAGTGGTCGAGTTGCTTGGCGACGACGCGGCGGTTCTGACCGCGGTCGCGCCGCACGCGCGTTCCCTGCTGGGCGATCCGGGGTCCGCGCCGGCGTTGGCGCCGGCGGAGGGGCAGTTGCGTTTCTTTGACGCGGTCGCGCGGTTGCTGGGTCGGCTCGGGGAGACAGTGCTGGTGCTGGACGACATGCAGTGGGCCGATGCGTCGGCGTTGGATCTGCTGGTTCACGTAGCGCGTCTGGTTCCGGGTTTGTTGATCGTCGTGATCTTCCGTGGCGGGAGGCTGGATCTGGACGATCCGTTGGCGATCCGGCTGGCGCGTGTCGGCCGTGTACGTTCGTGCACGTATCTGTTGTTGGAGGGTCTCTCGCGGGAAGAGGCGGCGGAGCTGCTCGAGCGCGCGGCGAGTCGCAGGCTGGAGCCGGATTTGATCGAGGCGATCTACGGGGAGACGGCCGGCAATCCGTTCTTTTTGGGGGAGCTTGGCCGCCACCTGCAGCGGGAGGGCGTCGACGCGGGGCCTCGGGCGCGTGGCTGGCGGTTGCCGGAGACGATCCGCGCCGCCGTCGGGCTACGGCTCGCGGAGCTGTCAGACCAGGCGCGAGGGATGCTCGAGCTGGCGGCGGTGTTCACCGGCGGTTTTGGGTTCGATCAGCTCCAGGCGCTGACCGGTGTCGACGAGATCGCGCTGCTCGATTGCGTCGAGGAGGCGCTGCGTACCGAGTTGTTGCGCTCGCTGGGTGGCGAGCGGTATGACTTCGCGCACGCGCTGGTGCGCCAGGCGCTGTATGAGGGGCTGAGTCCGAGCCGTCGCACGCGGTTGCACCGGCGACTGGCGGAAGCCCTGGAGCGGATGTACGAGGATCCACCGGCCACGGTCGCGGCGGAGATCGCGCGCCAGTATCACGCCTCGGTGACGCTCCCCGGCGCCGAGCGCGGCGTCTCGTACGCGATGACGGCAGCCGACCAGGCGCAGTTCGTGCACGCGCCCGCGGAGGCGGTCGAGCTGTTGCGGCTGGCGCTGGAGCTGGTGCGCGATGGCGATGATGCTCTCAAGGCGCGGGTCACGGGCTCGCTGGCGGTGACCGAGGCGCAGGCAGGAATGGCGGCTCACGCCGTTACGACGCTGGAGTCCGCGACCGTGCTGCTCGAGCGCGGCGGCGCCGGCGGGCGCGAGATCGCCGAGCTGACTTGCGAGGTCGCGACCGCGATGTGGGGCGTCAGCGGCAATCCGGCCGGGGGCGCGGCCCTGATCGAGCGGGCACTCGAGGCGCTGGGTGACGAGCGCGGCCTGCTGTGGGCGCGACTGAAGGTTCTGCTCTGCCAGTTCGTCGAACCGATCCGCAGCGGCCCCATACTGATCATGCCGTTCGTCGCGCCCGACCCCGAGGCGCGGCGCATCGTCCGCGCGAACGGCACCGAGGCCGACATCGCGATCACGATCGACCCGTGGGCCCCGTGGGAACCGGGTGAGGTGGACTGGGCCGTGTCGGAGATCGCGCACTGGCGCGACCCGGCGGCCCGCACCAGCGGCCTCATGTGGGTCCTGACTCGCCTCACGCTCTTTGATCCGCAGCGATCCGAGCTGGCGGAGAAGCTTTGCAGCGAGCAGGAAATGCTCGCCGATCAGCTCGGGCACCTCCTGGCCCGAGCGCTTGTACCCCTCTTCCGCTCGACGCCGCACGGCGAGCGCGGATCGTTTGACGCCGCGGCCGAGCAGCTCGCACTCGCGCGCAGCTTGCTGGATCGCCTGCCTGAGAGGGTGCACGCGCCGATCTTCCTCTGGTCTGAAGCGTTCATCGCCCAACACCGCGACCCCGACTGGTGGCGCGTGGGAGACGAGCTCTGGCAGACCGCAACGGTCCCAAGCGACCCCGGCTTCTCCGGGCCCCTCTGTGCCGCGCTCGCCTGCTACGCGTTCGCCTGCGGCGAAGAGCCGCTCAAGGCCCACCAGCTGCTCGACGACGTTGTAATCCGCGGACTGCGGGAGGCGAGCCCGTGGGACCACATGGTCGCGTCCGCGGTCGCTTATGCCGCGGCGGCGGTCTGGGAGCTCCGCGACGAGGACATGGCGCGCGAGCTGTTACCGGCGGCGGAGGCGATCGTTGCCGCCCGCGTTCCGGACTTTTACATGTCCTCCAACGATCTGTCGGTCGCGCGGCTGGCGACGGTGCTCGACCGGTTCGACGAGGCGACCGCGGCGTTT
>DATNKY010000074.1:0-16989 GCA_035603155.1 Solirubrobacteraceae bacterium | reverse complement strand
CCGGCCCTGCTCGAACCGCTGCCGGTCGAACCGCCACCGGTCGAACCGGCCCCCGTCGTGGTCGAGCCACTGGTTGGGTCGTTCGTGTAGGTGGCGATCGTCACGTCGCCGCTGCCGATCGCGACCATCACCGTCGAACCGGAAGCGGAGAGCTCCCTGGCCGCCGGGCTGACCATGATCGGTGGCACGATCGGCTGTCCGGCCGGCGTCACCTGGGTGATCTTGACCGTCGAGTTGAACGGCCACAGACCAGTGGACGTCGCCGGGTTCGGGACGAGCGTGCACGATCCCGCCGGTACGAGCGCGGTGGTTCCGCTTCCCGTCGGTGCCGGCGAGGTCGAGATCGTGAACAGGAACGAAGCACCCGCCGGGAGACCCACGCCGGCGGCCTCACAGACCTTCAGCGTGCCGCCCGGCTCCGAGGAGTTCAGGAACGAGATGTCCGTCTCGCCCGACCCCAGGATCACCGCATCCGACCCGGCCGGATTGGCCGGATCCGGGAGCGGCGTCAGGGTCTCCGCGCCGGGAACTTCCCGGTTGGCCGGAGAAACCGTGATCCCGGTGACTGCCGTCCCAGGAACGGCGGCCTCGGAGACCGTCACCTTCGTACCCGCACGCCAACCGGTGGTGCCGTTCGGGTTTGTGTACGGCCCCGGTAGGAGCTGACACTGCCCGGGCAGCACGGTCACGGTCCTCGTGATCCCGCTCGGGAAGCTCGGGTCCCCGGCTGCCACGGCCGTAAACGTATACGGCGCCGTGACGCCCCGGTCTCCGGCAACCTTACAGATCTTCAACTGCACCGTTCTGTTGAAGAAACTGACGATCGCTTCCTGAGACGTGTCGCCTGCCGCTGGTGCGGGCTTGATGGTGACCGTCGCAGTCCCCGCGCTTGCGCTCGTCGTGCTCGGAGCGCCGTTTTGGACCGTGATACTCGTCACGTTCGTAGGCGTGTTGGGTGTCTCGGTCACGGTCACCGACCCGGCCGGAACCAGGATCGGCAAGCTGCAGTGTCCGATCGGCACAGTTGTCGTCGAGGAAAAGCCGTTGTTACCGGCGATCCCGAACGTCCAACTTCCGGTCAGACCGGAGTCCGACGCATTGTTCTTGCACACCTCGATGTAGCCGTCTACCGGCTTGTTCGTGTAGTTGACTGTCGTCGCGGTCGATGGATCGCTGCTCGCCGTCACCGTCACCTTGGCCGTGCCATTCGGCCCAGGATCGAGTGCACCGGACCCCTTTGGGTTAGACGAGAGCAACGCGCTCCCGGGATCCGTGCTGATCGCGGAGACTGTGTACCAGGCTCCGGGGCGTTCAAGCACGGTCTCGGTCCCCGCAGGGACTTGGAAGGGCGCGCTACACGAGTTGTTGGCGACCGTGACCGGAGAAGTCAAGCCACTGACGGCGAACGTGAAGGTCTGCGTGCCGGCCAATCCCGTCGAGGCCTTACAGATCTCCATATAACCCGTTGCGCCTTGTGCGAGAGCGGGTGCCGCGAACATCATGAGCATAGTCGCGACCGCGCCCCCGAGCAATATCCTTTTCATACATGCTCCAAGGTCGAACTGATTCGGGCTGACAGCCCGAATGCTGTTACGCGCGGCTCAGTGAAACGGTTGCGCGCCGCGCAGTGAACCTACCCCTGTGCCCTTGACACCCCCTCTCGCGGTTGCGCCTCGCCGGAACCATTGAAGTTCTGTGGAGCTGACGCTTTCCACATCGGTGCACCAACCATCCACCGCGCCCAAGGGGCCCCTCCTGGTCCCACGATCTCAGTCAGTCAGTCACTCGCCGTCCTGCTTGTGCCCGGGCGGGACTGTCACCTTTACGCGCCATACCCTAATTTGACGAGGGGAGGTCGTACAACGGCCTTGCGTGTGGTTTGCCGCCACCCGCGGAGACGGTGTGTACTGGCCCAGCAGGTAGGGTTCGTCAATCGCGCTGGTGGCTCAGGCCCGCCCGCAGGCGGGCGGTCAGCACCCTTCGGGTAGGCCGTGCTCAGGGCGAGCGGTTGGCCTCCCGGGTAGGTAGGGAGGTAGCGGCACGGCCGGGCCTACGATTTCCGCCTAAGCGTCGCTACGTGTTTGAAATGCGGCCACGAAAGAGACCGACCGTTCCGTCACGGACCGGTCGCGGTGCCTTCGGGATGAGGATGGTCGCTCTCGGCCAGCAGACGTGCCGCCTCCAGACGGTTGTGGACACCCAGCTGCGAGAAGATCGACCTCACATGGAACTTGACGGTGTTGACGCTGATGAACAGGCGCGATGCGATCGCTTCGTACGGAGACCCTGCGGCGAGCAGCTCGAGAACCTCCATCTGACGGCAACTGAGCGCCGCGAGCGGATCATCACGACGTTCGGCGAGCGTGTCTTGCCAGCCGGCCGGGAGGACGGCCCGACCGTGTGCGACCTGATCGAGGCACATGGCAAAGTCGGAAGGCGCCAGATCCGTCAGCAGCAGGCCGGTCAAGCGCTCGTCCAGGACGAATTTGATCAGGTGGGGCTCTAGCGCGTCAGCCAGGAGCACGATCTCCACCGCCGGCGCAGAGGCGCGCACGCCGTGGGCGATCTCGAGCGCGGCGTCGGATCCGGGAGCGACCCCCAAAAGCAACACATCAGGCTCCTGCTCGCCGACCGCGCTCAACGCTCGGTCGGCGGGGACGAGACCGCTGACCGCGAACCCCGGCATCGTGCCGACCAGCGCCGCCACGGCCTCGGCGAGAAGGCGCCGCGTGTCCCCGACAGCGACCTTGATCGTCCGGGAGTTTGACTCCGGCACCGGTCTCTTCACTATTTGCGAGACGACCCCCGACATGTCCCGAGCAGGCTTTTCCGTGCGCCTACAGCCCCTCGATTGCCAACCTTATTTCCTGCTAAACGCTAGACCCGGCCGCCCCTTCAAAGCTATACATCTTAGCCCAACGACGGAGCAGGTTATGTGAATCTCCTAATGCAGGCGCGCGCTCAGTGGACGCGAGGCGCCCGGCGATGCGACGTGCAGGGGTGCTGGAAAGGGACGGTGGGTCCTGGGGCCGGTGGTCGTTGTCGCACCCACCGGAGCCCAGGATTCCGTAACTACTTGAGCTCGACCGAGCCGCCCGCTTCCTCGATGTCGGCCTTGAGCTTGTCGGCCTCGGCCTTCTCGACGCCCTCCTTGACGGGCTTCGGGGCCTCGTCCACGAGCGCCTTGGCCTCCTTGAGGCCGAGGCCGGTCGCGGCCCGGACAACCTTGATCACCTGGATCTTCTTCTCGCCCGCGCCGGTCAGGATCACGTCGAAGTTGGTCTGCTCCTCGGCGGCCTCGCCGGCGCCGTCGCCGGCGGCAGCGGCCGGGGCCGCAGCCGCGACGGCCGTCGCGGAGACACCGAATGCCTCCTCGAGCGCCTTGATCCGCTCAGAGAGCTCGAGGACGGAGATCGTCTTGAGCTCGTCGATCCACTCCTGGGTGGTGGTCATGCTTCCTCCTTGTCGTCGGACGGTTCCGCGTCCGACGCGGCTTCGGTTTCAGTTTCAGCTTGTTCGGGTTCGGCAGCGGCCTCAGGCTCGGGCTCCGGTTCGGCAGCGGCCTCAGGCTCGGGCTCGGCAGCGGCCTGCGGCTCTGGCTCAGCAGCGGCCTCCGGCTCGGCAGCGGCCTCCGGCTCGGCAGCGGCCTCCGGCTCAGGCTCCGGTGCAGCGGCCTCCGGTTCGGGTTCGGCGGCCGGCGCCGCTGCCGGCGGCGCCTCGCCCGACACGAGCCCCTGGTCGGCGATCGCCTGCAGCTGGATCGCGAGCCCGGCGATCAGCGCGTTGAGCCCGCGGATGAGTCCGGTCAGCGGCGCGGCGATGGTCCCGACGAGCTGCGCGTTGAGCACCTCGCGGGAGGGCAGGCGCGCGATCGAGCGAACATCGTCCGCGGTCAGCGTGGCGCCGTTGAGCAACCCGCCCTTGAACTCGAGCAGGTTCAGCGCGCGACCCGCATCGCTGAGCGCCTTGGCGGCGACTGCCGCGTCGCCGTTGACGAGCGTGAGCGCGGTCGGCCCGACGAGCATCGGCTTGAGGTCCGCGACGCCGGCCTTGTCGGCCGCGCGCTCGCTGAGCGAGTTCTTGACGACACGGAAGCGGGCGTCGGCCTCACGGAGCCTGGCCCGCAGGTCGGCGACCTGGGACACCGAGATGCCGCGGTAGTCGATCGCGAAGATCGCCTCGGCAGAGCTGATCTGCTCGGCGATCTCGTCTACGACAGCTGCTTTCTGCTCTTTGTTCATTGATTGCTCTCTCTCACGAGAAACGCCCGCTGTCAGGCGGGCGTCGAATTCGTGCGGTCACCGCCGACGCGGCACCGGAGAGCGTTCGAGTTCCGCCTACCCCGGGCTTACGCGCGCTGGCTGCCGAAGGTCTGGGGCGAGTCTCTTTCAGTTGAAACGATTCTAGGCGGCGATCGACGGTTACGCGTCCTCAGGCCGCTACGGGCTCCTCCTCGATGATGTCGCGGGTGCGCGACGGGTCGACCTTGATCCCGGGACCCATCGTGCTCGCAAACGTGACCGAGCGGATGTAGCGGCCCTTGGCGGCCGACGGCTTGGCGCGGATCAGCTCGTCGATCACCGCCGCGTAGTTCTCGAGCAGCAGGCGCTCGTCGAAGTCAGTCTTGCCGATCACCAGGTGGACGATCGCGGTCCGATCAGTCCTGTACTCGACCTTGCCGGACTTGGACTCGCCGACCGCCTTCGCGACGTCCATCGTGACCGTGCCGACCTTCGGATTGGGCATCTTGCCCGCCGGTCCGAGGATCCGGCCCAGGCGCCCGACCACCGGCATCATGTCCGGCGTCGCGATCGCGACATCAAAGTCGTCGAAGCCCTCCTGGATCCGCTTCGCGAGATCCTCGCCGCCGACGACGTCGGCGCCGGCCTCCTCCGCCTCGCGGGCCTTGTCACCCTGGGCGAAGACGGCGATCTTGACGTCTTTACCGAGACCGTTCGGCAGCGCGATCGTCCCGCGCAGCTGCTCGTCGGCGTGCCGGACGTTTAGACCGGTCCGCACGTGCACCTCGACGGACTCGTTGAACTTGGCGCTCCGCAGCTGCTTGACGAGCGAGATCGCCTCGGCGGGCGAGTACTCGCGCGTGCGGTCAAAGCGCTGCTTGGCGTCCGCGTATGCCTTGCCGTGCTTGGACATCTCAGACCACCTCCACGCCCATCGAACGCGCCGTGCCGGCGATGATGTTCGCCGCGGCGTCGATGTCGTTCGCGTTCAGATCCTTCATCTTGCGCTCCGCGATCTGCTTGAGCTGATCGCGCGTGATCCGGGCGACCTTGTCGCGGTGCGGCTCGGCCGAGCCCTTCTCGATCGAGAGCGCCTGCTTGATCAGCACGGCCGCCGGCGGGCTCTTGGTGATGAACGTGAACGAACGATCCTCGTAGACGGTGATCACGACCGGGATCACGGTGCCCGCGTCGGACTGCGTCTGGGCGTTGAACGCCTTGACGAACTCCATGATGTTGACGCCGTGCTGGCCGAGGGCCGGCCCGACGGGCGGCGCCGGGCTCGCCTGCCCGCCGACCGCCTGCAGCTTGATTTGGGTGAGAACCTTCTTTGCCATCGCCGTGTGAGCTTAGCCGCAGTCGCTAGATCTTCTTGACCTGATCGAAGCCGACCTCGACCGGAGTCTCGCGGCCGAAGATCGAGACCAGCACCTTGAGGCGCTGGGCGTCCTCGTTGACCTCGGAGATCTCGCCGGAGAAGTCCGACAGCGGACCGGAGACGACCTTGACCGACTCGCCGATCGAGAACTGAGCGCGGCTGCGCGGTCGCTCGGCCGGCTCCTGGTGCAGGAGTCGGTCGACCTCGGCCTGGGTCAGCGGCACCGGCTCGTTCGACGCGCCGACGAACCCGGTGACGCCCGGCGTCCCCTTGACCAGTGACCAGGAGTCCTCGTTGAGGTCCATCTGGACGAGCACGTAGCCCGGCATCGTCCGCTTCTCGATCGTCACCTTCTGGTTGTCCTTCATCTCGGAAACCGATTCGGTGGGAACGACGATCTGGCGCACGGCGCGCTTCTGGTTGAGCGACACGACGCGGTGCTCGAGGTTGTGCTTGACCTTGTTTTCGTGGCCGGAATAGGTGTTTACGACGTACCAGCGGAACATGTTCTCTCTCGGATAAAGGCTTCTACTTGAGGATGAAGGTGACGATCTTGCCGGCGAGCTCATCGGCAACGCCGAGATAAACGCCGGCGACGATCACGAACCCGATCACGACTCCCGTTGCCTGCATCACCTGCCGACGATCGGGCCACTGTACCCGCTGGAGCTCTCGCCAGCTTCCCTGCAGGAAGTTGAACAGGCGGCTTCCGGGCAGCTTGCGCTGGGTCGGCGCCGCCGACGCCGACGTCGCCAGCTCGCGTCGGCTCACCGAGGAATCGCCATCGCGGGCGTCGGTGACGGCTCCGTCAGGCGTCCCGCGGGCCCGCATCGCCTCGTCGGCGAAGTCCTCCTCGTCCTCGAAGTCCTGCTCGTCGAGTTCCTCCTCGGGCTCATCGACGACCGACTCCTCCTGCTCGTCGGCGGCCCGCGCCGGGGACTCGCCGTTGACGTCCGCCAGGTCGGGCCGGCCGACCTCCAGCTGCGCCTCGGCGAGCTCTACGTCGGGCGTCGCGTGCTCGATCGGGCTCGGCGTCTCGCGCTCGTGCGCTTCACGCTCCTCGAGCTCGTGCTGCTCACGTTCATGCTGCTCGCGCTCGCGTTCGGGGCGCGCGGTCGCGACGCCGGGACGCGAGAGCTGGCTCGAGGCCGGACGGCGGCTGCGCCGCTCCTTGGCACGTTTGCGGTTGCGAGCCACGGCTACTCCGGTCGCGCGTCAGCGCGTTTCGCGGTGCGCGGTGTGGCACCTGCACCAGCGGCAGTACTTGCGCAGCTGCAGCCGCTCCGGGTTATTCCGCTTGCTCTTATTGGTTTGGTAATTCCGGCGCTTGCACTCTTCGCATGCGAGAGTGGCAGCGATCCGAACGTCTCCACGGGCCATTGCGCGCTTTTCTCGACGGGGTGATCGGTAATCGGCCGCCGAACCGCGGGCGTCAAAACGAACGCCGCCCGGCGCCGAATCGTGAGTGTAGCGTCCCGCTGGCGGCCCGTGACCCGCGTGACACGCGACTTGAGAGCCCGTGGGCGGGCGGGACCGGGACTGGCGTTATTCGGGAATCCCGGGAACAATCCCGGTAATGCTCCGGTTGATCGCCCTGGTGATCTCGATCGGGATCGCCGATTCGATCAACCCGACGACGATCGCGCCCGCTCTGTACCTCGCAGGCTACGACGATGCGCGAACCAAGGTCACGAAGTTCACTCTGGCGGTGTTCGCGGTCTACTTCCTCGGCGGCGCCGCGATCGCGCTCGGTCCGGGTCAGCTGTTGCTGTCGCTCGTCCCTCGCCCGGGCCGGCATCTCAGCTACGTGCTCGAGGTCGTCGTCGGCGTCGCGATGCTGACCGTCTCGGCCTTCCTGTGGGGCTACCGGGACCGGCTGACGGGCAAGGACACGCTGGCGGAGCTCCGGGTCGACGGCAGGTCCAGCGCGCTCCTCGGTGCGACGATCACCGCGGTCGAGCTACCGACCGCGTTCCCGTACTTCGCGGCAATCGCCGCGATCGTCGGCTCGGGCTATGACATCCCGCGTCAGGTCTTTCTGCTCGTGCTGTTCAACGTCTGCTTCGTGCTGCCGCTGCTCGCGATCATCGCGACGCTCCAGTTCGCCGGCCCCAACGCCACGCGGCTACTGGCCGAGGGGCGACAGAAGCTCGACAAGAACTGGCCCACCGTACTCGCGGTGCTGTTGTTCGGCGCGGGACTGCTCATCATCGCGCTCGGCATCACCGGGCTCGCGAGCGCCCATCACAACGACTTCGGCACGTTCTCGCGCAACGTGCGACAGATCCTGCACCCGTGAGCCGGCTACGAGTCTGACTGCGCCCGCGCGTCGCGCACCAGGCGCCTCATGCCCTTCAGCCAGCGTTCGTGGTCTGACCCCTTCAGCGCCATGTAGCGGGCGACGTCCTCGTGAGGCAGGATCAGGAAGCGCTCGTCCGCGAGGCCCGCGATCACCGCCGCGGCGACGTCCTCGGGCTCGAGCAGTCCTCCGGCGAGCAGCGGCGCGGCGCCGACCGGATCCTCGAGCGCGAGGTCGAGCATCGGCGTCCGGACCGCCTGCGGGCACAGGCACGAAACGTTGATCCCGGCGTCGGCATAGGTGATCGAGAGCCACTCCGCGACCGCGACCGCCGCGTGCTTGGTCATCGAGTAGCCGAGCGCAGACACCTGCGTCAGAAGGCCCGCAGCCGAGGCCGTGCTCAGCAGGTAGCCCTCCCCGCGCGCGACCATCGCGGGCAACACAGCGCGTGCGGCCCAGACATGGGCCATCACGTTGATCTCCCAGGTGCGCTGGAGTTCGTCGTCGGGGGCCTCGGGCCCGCCCGGAGGGCCACCGATACCCGCGTTGGAGAAGAACAAGTCGATTTCTCCGGCCTCGCGGGCGCGGCGTACGAGCTCGACGATCTCGCCCTCGCGGCTCACGTCCGTCTGGACCGCGAGGCCGTCGAGCTCGTCGGCGAGCGCCTCGATCGGCTCGAGATTGAGATCGGCGACCACCACTCGCGCTCCCTCGGCGGCGAATCTCCGCGCGCACGCGCGGCCGATGCCGCTCCCGGCTCCGGTGACCACGACGTGCTTATCGCTCAGCTCCATCGGCTCGCTCCTCTACGTGTCAGGCCCGCGTTGGCCGTGTTCAGGTGCGAGAACCCTATGCCCTACACGAGGGCGGCCGGCGACGCAGCTATGCGCTGCCTAGCACCACGCCGGCGGCCACGATCAGCGCGCCGCCGAGCGCCACCTGGAGCAGGCTCGTCCGGAGCGAGACCGCCAGAAATCGTCTGCGGATGAGCGAGATCGCGGTCAGCTCGATCGCGACCACGACTCCGGCCACGATCAGGGCCGTGTGAACCTCGCTGATCAGGAACGGAAGCGAGTGAAAGACGCCGCCGATCGCGGTCATCACGCCGGTCACGATCCCGCGCACGACCGCCGAGCCGCGCCCGGTCTCCGCCCCGGTGTCAGACAGCGCCTCCGAGAAGCCCATGCTGATCCCGGCGCCGACCGCCGTCGCGAGTCCGACGAACAGGGCCGCGTGCGATCCCGCCAGCAGCGCGGCTGCGAAGATCGGCGCCAGCGTCGACAGCGTCCCGTCGATCAGCCCCACAAGCCCCGGCTGGACGTACCGCAGCAACAGCGTCCGCTCGTCGATATCTCTGAACCCCGCGAACGTCTGTTCCACGGCCACCACTATAACAACTATATAAAGATTAGGGGTCCCTTATTCGAGATGCGCAGCACCTGCGACCGATCGGGAGCCTCAGCCGGAGCACCTGACGCGCTCGATCCCCGACAGGCCATCCTTCGGGCTGTACTCGAACGTCTTGATGTCGATTTCGAAGCAGCGCGTGGCCCAGGGCACGCTGACCCGGGCCAGCCAGCGAGAACCGCTGGAGCTGAGCAGTCGGTAGTTACAACCCGTGTGGCAGTGGTAGCCCTCGAGCGATGCGAGCACCGCCCTGGCGTCCTCGTGGGCGACCGCGGACCGGGACGGTCCCCAGTCTGGTACGTGGCGGTCGCGAAGAAAAATCCACGTGACGAGCATCGCGCTCGCGGCCAGCAGCGCGACCGTTACGCCAAGCCACTTCATCCGCGCAGCACCTTGAACGCCTGCACCTCGCGCTGGCCATCCCGAGCGCGGACGAGCGGACCGACGGCAGTGAAGCGCGATCCAGGTGAGGGAGTCGCGGAGCCGTCGGCGAGGCGGACGATCACGAGGTGAAAGTCCCCGACCACGGCCAGGTGGACCTCCGCCCGGGCGGGTCCGTGGGTGCTGTCGACGACCCGCCCGTCGATTCGCGCGCAGTATGCGAGACGCTCGCGGTCCAGCCGGACTTCCCCGTGCGAGCACCAGCGCTCCCAGCCCGGCCGTCCAGCTAAGGCGCCCGTGGGCGGCTTGTGCACGATGATCTGCAGCGAGCCCGGCGCCGCCGCCAGCAGCAGGGCGCAGAGGACCAGGGCGGCCAGCGCGGCCGTGGCGCCCCAGAGCCGTGGCCGATCAAGTGCGACTCGGACCCGCGCAGCAGTCGAGCGCGCGGCAGCGCCGCTCCGTGTTCGGGAGACAGGTGTCACCGGGACGTCCCGAGTCGCCGCGCAGCGACGCGCGAAAGCAATCTCACATGCGACTAACGAACCGGGTGCGCCGCACCTCGCGGCGTCACGGACCCGCAGTCCGATCTCGCGTATGACTTGCCGTCGACGCGCTGTAGCGGCGACGTCATCGGACGGGCGCGACCCGATCTCTCGACGCCCGGACTGTCAGCGCGCCGGCGCGGTCGCGATCGTCCGTGCGCGCTGGCGCTCGGGCGTGATCCGCACTACGTTCCAGGCCAGGCCGAGGCGCTCCATCACCGCGATGATCAGCCCCGAGACGTCGAGTTCCCACCACCGCAGACCGTGGAAGGCCGAGCGCGGGAACGCGTGATGGTTGTGATGCCAGGACTCCCCGAGCGAGAACGGCGCCAGCCAGACGACGTTGGTCGACTGATCCTCGACGTCAAAGCGGCGACTGCCGAAGAAATGGCACACGGAGTTGACCGACCAGGTGATGTGGTGCACGAAGAAGATCCGCACCAGCCCTCCCCACACGAGGCCTCTCAACGCACCGCCGACGGTGAATCCGTCGAGCACGAACCCGGCGAGCGTCGGTATCAGCAGCGAGAGCGCAGCGAGCAGCGGGAACCGCCGTCCGATCCGGCGCATCGCCGGATCCTCGTAGAGCTCGGCCGCGTAGCGCTTCCAGTCGGCCTGTCCCTGCGTCTCCATCAGCCAGCCGACGTGCGCGTGCCAGAGCCCCGCGACGCCGCTCCCGTGCCCGACGTGCGGGCTGTGCGGGTCGCCCTCGCGGTCTGAATGCGCGTGGTGCTTGCGGTGGTCGGCGACCCAGTCCATCACCGACCCCTGGACCGACATCGACCCGAGCACGGCGAAGGTCCGCTCCACCCACGGGTAGCTCTGAAACGCGCGGTGCGTCAGCAGGCGGTGATAGCCGACCGTGATCCCGAGTCCGGTCAGCAGGTACATCACCACCAGCAGCGCGAGATCGGCAGCGCCGACCGCCTGGTTCCAGAGCAGCACGATCGCCGCCAGCACGCCCGCGAACGGCAGCACGACGCCGATCAGGTTGGCCATTTTCTCAGCTCGGGTCATCAATGACCAAGGTTCTCATTCATTTTGTGTTCCTTCTTGCGCTCTTTCGCGACTGCGCAAACCAATTTTTCATAAAAAATGAATGAATGTCACGGCTTCGCGCGCAAGCGGGCACGCAATGCCGCGCGGCCGGCGCAGATGGCGAGGCGAATGGCGGCGCCGGACGCAGCGCTACCAGGGCGACGCACGCCCGGCACCGCGACTCGGGTCACTAGGATCGCGCGGGCTCGGCGCGGCTGAACGCGGTAGTCACGGCCGGTCCGGCTGCGAGCGTCTGATACACGACGCAGTAGCGCTCGGTGAGCTTCTGCAGCAGCGCAAGCTGTTCCTCGTCGGCGTCCGTATCCAGGTCGAACGAGAGCCGGATCTCGGTGAACCCTACGGGCGCCTGACGATCGACGCCGAGCGTGCCGCGGAAGTCCAGCTCCCCCTCGGCGCGTACGCGTCCCGACGCGACCGGGATCTCGAGCGAGGTCGCGACCGCCTGTAGCGTCACACCCGCGCACGCGACCAGCGCCTCGAGCAGCATGTCGCCCGAGCACAGCAGCGAGCCGTCGCCTCCGGAAGCGGGGTGCAGGCCCGCCTGCGCGAGTGCCCGGCCGGTCTGGACCGAGCAGGACACGCCGTCGCCGAGCTCGCCCTGCGCCGACAGCGTCACGAGCGCAGCCTCGGGGCTCTCCGTGTAGCTCTCCTTCAGCGGCGCCTGGAGCGCCCGTAGTTCGTCGCGATCCACGACCGCTGATGTTAGTCGCGGCGATCGGCGTCGCCGCCGGGCACGATCACATCCGGCTCCGGGTCAGCGGCATAGAGCCGCTCGACCTCCGGCGCACGGCACTCCAGACACTGGCGCTGGTTGAGATAGCCCTTGTCGGTGATCTCGCCCGCGTCGAGGCTCGGCGGCTTCGCTAGCAGCAGCAGCCGCTGCACCCGCGCGGCCGAGCCGGCGGCCTCGCCGAGCGTCGCGAGCGTCTCGGCGAGGTTTCGGCGGAGGCGCGGATCGGTCAGCTCGAGATCGTCGTCGGCTCCGAGCACCGCCCGCGCCTCGGCCTGATTGAGCCACGCCAGCGCCGCCACGTACTCCCGGTCCTGACCGCAGATGACCGCGTCGGTCAGCAACCGGGCCGCTCCGAGCAGCCGCGTTCGCAGCGGCCCGACGGTCACCCACGTCCCGGTCAGCAGCTTGAAGTCCTCCGCGATCCGGCCGTCGAACAGCAGCCCCTGGTCGGGGTCATCGGGATCGACCATCACCACCGCATCACCGGAGCGGTAGAAGCCCTCGTCGTCGAATGCCGCGTCGGTCAGCTCAGGCGCCCGGTAATAGCCCGGGGTGACGTTCGGCCCGCTGACCCGGATCTCGAGCTTGTCGGCCTCGGGCGCGAGCTTGATCGTCGTGCCGGGCAGCGGGACGCCGATGCACCCGATCGCGGCATCGCGGAAATGAGCGCTAGTCGCCGCCGGGGCGGTCTCGGTCGTACCCCAGCTCGAGGTCAGCGGGACCTCGTGGTCGGCGAACCGCTCGGCGAGCGCCCGCAGCCGCAGCGCGAGTGCATCCGGGAGCGCCGCCCCCGCGTAGAACATGAACCGCAGGCGGCTGAAGAAGTGCTGAGCGAGCTCACGGTCGTTCTCCAGCGAGCCGGCCAGCAGGGCGAAGCCGGCCGGCACGTTGACGTACACGGTCGGCGCGATCTCCCCCAGCGCCTGCAGCGTGCGCCCGAACAGCGGCGGCACCGGCCTGCCGTCGTCGATATAGAGCGTGCCACCGTTGAACAGCACCAGGTTGAGGTTGTGGTTTGCCCCGAACGTGTGGCTCCACGGCAGCCAGTCGACGAGGACGGGCGGCTCGTCGGCCAAGAACGGCCAGATGCCCTGTAGCACCGCCTGGTTTGAGCACAGCATGCGGTTGGTGTTGATCACGCCCTTCGGAGTCCCGGTCGAGCCCGAGGTGAACAGCAGCTTGATCGTCGTCTCCGGACCGATGCCGGCACGAGCGGATTGGACCTCGGCGCCGGGCTCGGTCGCGAGCAGGTCATCGAGCAGCAGGGCATCCGGGCGCGATCCGCGGGCAACGAGCGTCGCGTCCACGGTCGGCGCGAGCGCATCGAACGCGCCCGAGAACGCCTGCGCGTCGTCGGCGAACACCAGCCCCGGACGGGTGAGCTCGGCGATCGCCTTGATGCGGGCGTGGTCGGCGCTCATCAGCGAGTACGCGACGCTGATCGGCATCACGGGCACGCCGGCCGTGTAGGCGCCCAGGCTCAGCAGCAGATGCGCGACGGAGTTGCCGGACAGGACCATCACCGGACGTTCGGGGCCGAGACCGAGGTCGAGCAGACTCTGAGCGAGCGCATCGGCCTTCGCGCGCGCCTCCCCGTAGGTCAGCTGTGACCAGCCGCCATCGCGATCGCGCTCGGCCGCGAAGGTTCGGTCGGGGTGCGCCGATGAACGCTCCGAGAGCACGGCATCAAGCGAGTCCTTGAACGCCGGCAACGGGTGGCGCGACCGCAGGACCGTGGTGCCGTCGGGCCGGCGCTCGATCGCGGTGTCCGGGGGCGCAAAGGTCTCGAGCCTGCCGCGGGCGGTCATCGGTCTTCCACTGGCGTGGGCGCGCTCACCCGACCGTCCCACGTCGCGCGGTCGATGATGGTCGAGAGGACGATCAGGGTCCGCGTCCGCAGCACGTTGGGGTCGCGACGCAGGCGCTCGACGAACTTCTCGAGGTCGGCGATGCTCTCGACGCGCGCGCGAACCAGGGCATCGGCCTCGCCCGAGACGGTGAAGGCGGAGATCACCTGGTCCATGCCGGCGAGCGAGCGGCCGACGTCGCCCGGCGCGATCCGGTCGGCGCAGTAGACCTCGATCAGCGCTTCGATCCCCTCGCCGAGCGCGCGCGGATCGATCCGGGCCCCGTACCCGACGATCACGCCGTCGCCTTCGAGACGGTCGACACGGCGCTTGACGGCCGTCGACGAGAGTCCCACATGGGCCCCGATATCGGCGAACGTCCGCTTCGCGTTCTCTTGCAACAACGCAATGATTTCGCGGTCGACGGCGTCTAGAGGGCGACTTAGCTGCATGCGGCAACCAATTCAATGCGTCCTGGTTGCGTTGAGCCTATCAGCGCGGGACAGTGCTCAGATGGCGGTTGCCGGCATCTCAGACGTTGGACTGGAGCGGGCCCTTCTCGAACTCGACGGTTCCAGCCTGACGATCGCCGATGCGCTCGACGTCGCGCGCCGCGGCCGAACCGTGCGACTCGCCGACCACGCCGCCGATGCCGTCTCGGACAGCCGCGAGCTCAAGCGCTCGCTGATCGATCGGGAGATCCCGATCTACGGCGTCACGACCGGCTTCGGTGACAGCGCGCACCGCCAGATCTCGCCCGCCAAGACGGGCAAGCTCCAGCAGGGAATCATCCGCTTCATGGGCTGCGGCACCGGCCCAATCGCGGCGCCCGAGGTGGCGCGCGTGACGATGCTGCTGCGCGCCAACTGCCTTGCGAAGGGCAACTCGGGCGTTCGCGTCGAGCTGATCGAACGGATCCTTGACCTGCTCAACCACGACGTGCTCCCGTTCATCCCCGAGCGCGGGTCGTGTGGCGCGAGCGGGGACCTGGCGCCGCTGACGTACGTCGGCCGCGCGCTCATGGGCGACGGCCGGGTCGGATACGAGGACGAGGAGCGCGATGCTCGCGAGGTGCTCGCCGAGCTCGGAGTCGAACCGCTGGAACTCGAGGCGAAGGAGGGGCTGGCGATCACCAACGGCACGTCGTTCATGAGCGCATTTGCGTGCCTCGCGGTCGCCGCCGCCGGCGAGCTCGCCGATCTCGCGGACCTGCTCACCGCGATGGCGTCGCAGGCGCTGCTGGGTAATCGGGGCCACTTCAACGCTTTCCTGTTCGACCAGGCAAAGCCGCACGCCGGAATGGTGCAGAGCGCTCGCAACATTCGCGAGTACCTGCATGGGTCGCAGCTGTCGCTTGACAGCGAGGAGCTGTTCGGCGGCGGTCTCGAGGGCGCCGAGTTCCTCGAGCTCGACCGCCAGGTGCAGGACAAGTATTCGATCCGCTGCGCACCGCACGTGATCGGCGTGCTGCGCGACGTGATCGCCTGGGTGCAGGATTGGATCTCGATCGAGATCAACTCGTCCGACGACAACCCGCTGTTCAACGTCGGCGGGGGTCGGGTCGAGAGCGGCGGCAACTTCTACGGCGGCCACATCGGCCAGGCGATGGACTCCCTCAAGGTCGCGCTCGCCAACCTCTGTGACCTCATCGACCGACAGCTCGAGCTGTTGGTCGACGAGAAGTTCAACGCCGGGCTGACGCCGAATCTGATCGCGCGCTTCGCTCCGGACCACCCCGAGGCGGGGCTGCACCACGGTTTCAAGGGCATGCAGCTGTGCTGCTCGGCGATGACCGCCGAAGCGTTGAAGCTGTGCAACCCGACGACGATCCACTCGCGCTCGACCGAATGCCACAACCAGGACAAGGTCTCGATGGGCACGATCGCCGCCCGTGACGCGCGCTCGATCGTCGAGCTCACCCAGAACATCGCGGCTATCCACCTGATGGCCTGCTGCCAGGCGCTCGAGTTGCGCGGCATCGAGCAGAGCAGCCCCGCGACGATCGAGAGCTTCCGGATCGTCCGCGAGGTCGTCGCGTTCATGGACCGCGACCGGTACCCGGACGTCGACATCGCCGCCACGGTCGAGCTGATCCAGTCCGGCGCGCTCGCTGCGCCCGCACGCTGACGGCATCGGGTACCCGAGCGCCAGCCGGCTGAGAGCGGGCCCGGCGCCGCCCGACAGGGCTTTCAGCGTGCGCACTGGGGGCGGCGACAGGGTCGCCCGCCCCTGCCCACCGGCGGGAAGGATTCGGGCGTTTGCGGGGTCTTTCTGTCTGACTCTCCAAACTCCGAATAGGGAGCGAAATATGACTCGTAGCGTATTGACGAGGTCGCGTCTCGGCGGTCTCGCGATGATGGTCGGCGTCTCGATCCTGGTCGCCGCATGTGGGAGCAGCAGCTCGAAGTCGAGCGCGTCTGCGGCCGCATCGAACACGTCGGGCGGTGGGATCGCGATCAGCACCGCGAAGGGTATGGGCGGTACCTATCTGACCGGCGCCTCCGGTCGCGCGGTCTACCTGTGGGACGCCGATACCAGTGACATGTCAACGTGCTCCGGAGCATGCGCCAAGGCGTGGCCCCCGGTGATCACAAAGGCGGCGCCGAGCGTGTCCGGCGGCGCCCAGGCATCTGACCTGGGCACCATCACACGCTCTGACGGCCTCAAACAGGTGACCTACAAGGGACACCCGCTCTATTACTTCGTCGGTGACACCGGCTCGGGCCAGGTGAAAGGCCAGGGCAGCAACAGCTTTGGCGCGAAGTGGTGGCTGGTCAACCAGTCCGGCTCGGCGATCACGTCGGCGCTCACGGCGAGCACCGGCGCGTCCGGCGGCGGCTCGGCCGTCGGGTACTAGTCGGCCCTCAGCCTGAATGTCGCAGCAGTCTGTGGGTGCCCGCGCCGGCCGCGGGCACCGCTGCATCTGACGGTGAATCGGTCCAGGACCGTAGAACCGGTGGCGGCGAACAGGTTTGACGAGGTCACCATGGCGGTACGCTAAGTACGTGGCGAACGGGTCCCACATGGGCCACTATGACCCACTCGCGCTGGTCTACATGCTGATCGTGTTCGCGGCGGCGCTGCTGGTCCCAGCGCTGATCG
>DATNKY010000096.1:0-2843 GCA_035603155.1 Solirubrobacteraceae bacterium | reverse complement strand
CGCTGCGGCTTGTCACCAAGCAGCGCGAGCCGGACCGCCTCGCGACGGAACTCCTCCGGATACGGCGGCCTCGTTCTGGGCACCTGAACCTCACTTTCCCCGGCCATTGACCGGAAGCGCTCAAGTGTCGTCGAAAACGGGGCAACTCCACCGATCAATCGGTGGCTTCTGAGTTGATCGAGCAGGAGCAGCCTTCCGCGTGGTGGCCAGACTTCTCCCTTGTCGCCGACACGGGTCTGGTCACTGCGCTGCCGCTCACGCTGTTCGCGAGGCCGAAGGGGGAGTCAGATCCCCGGCGCCATTAGGTTCGACGCGCCCGCTCGTTCGTGGCGAGATGAGCGAGCTCGAAGACGTGGGCACGCTCACGTTCTTCCGACGTTCGCAACCTGCTGACCTCCCTTCTTACGTCGGCGCGCGCGGAAGTGCAGGAATTCGCCGCCATCGGGTGCCATTCCAGCGCAACGAGCTCTCGCCAGGGTCGCCGACGCCGATGCAGGCCTTGACCGACGTGCACGAAACATACGCCGGCTGTGTGTGGCGCGGGACCGGGAGGCTCGCCCATCGCTTCCCGTTCCACAAATATGGCTGATAGCCGGCCGCCATACACCACGATGCGGAAACGCAGGACACTGAGAACAACGCGGGCGAGTTGCGCACCAGCAAGCGCGATCCGCCCAGGCTCCAACTCAGGTTCCCCTGACAACCCTTGCCGGCGTCGGTCGCGAGGGCCGGCGACGATGAACCGTATACAAGCCCATCGCCTGCGCATGCCCCCGTTTCCCAACCGCCGATCGCGACGCAGGCGGTTGGCGATGAGCACGACAGGTCATTGATGAAGCCGTCGCTGCGATGCGATGACGGCAGCTGCTCAGGCAGCCAGCTAGTGCCGTTCCACCGCGCGACGACCTGGCTCTCGCCCTCGATTCCGAGAGCGATACAGCTACTCGAGGCCGCGCACGACACCAGGTCGATCTGCGACCAGGCGACCGGGGCCGGCACAATCGACCAGCTGGTGCCATTCCAACTTTCCACCAGTGGAGCGTTTTCGCCGCCCACGTCGCCGATCGCAAGGCACGCCTTCGGCGAGCTACACGACACGTCGGTGAAAGCAGCACTGGCCGGCGAAGGCGTTGACATCGCGCTCCAGCTTCCACCAGTCCAGCGTTCCATTAATGCAACTGGACCTGTTGAGAATGGACCGACGGACCCGGCCGCGAAACACGTGTCGTTCGACGGACACGACACACCTTGGAGCACAAACGGAACGACCTGTTGGGTCGACCACCTCTTACCGTCCCAGCGCTGCAGCACCCACCAGTCTCCATTAGACGGCTCTTCCCCGACTGCCGTGCATGCTCTGGGCGACGAGCACGACAACGCGTTGGGTTGGACCCTTACCAGCCTCGCGTTGCTCGCCGCCACTCCGGCATCCTGGGGCTTCGGGTCTGAACCCCAGGCAGCCGCAACTCCGGTCAAGAACGTGAGCACGGCACACGAGACAGCCAGACGCGCCAAACCACGCAACGCCGAGCGACGAGTTCGTGCCCCAACACCGAGCGACGCGACCGCCCCAACGAAGCTTCGCAAGCAGCGAGCCACCACTCGATTCCATCCTGACGGTCCCATTGAGTGCGCACCCGCCAAACAGCTAGGCGAGCGAGCCACAACGTACTCGCGTCGCCAACCGGGGTCAAGCGCGAGCAAGCAGCGTGCTCGACGACCATGGGGAACATAGGCTCAGCTGCGCTGGTGCGGCTACACGCTCGTAAGGCGCCGACCGACACGGGGGATGGCGGAGTCTCCTTGTCGTCCAAGCCGCAAGCGACACCATTGGACTCAGCTCACGGGAGAAGAGCCAACGATCGTTCTCGACCTGAACTGGGTCGACAGCAATGAGGGTCGCGGCGTGCTGTCGTAGTGAGCTACCCCGATCGAGCACGAGAGTTCTCCCTTGTCGCCGGTCGGGGAGCCAGCGACCGGCTCTCGCTCCGTCCGCGCGTCGAGCCGAAGCAGAAGTGGCAGGCCGGGCGGCATTCGTGATTCGAGCGGTGAGCTCGGGCGATCGCTGGTCGCGAGCGTGGGGCTCTAGCGAAGTCGTCGGCTACCGTTGCAGTCAGACGTCGGCAGGGGCTGTCGTGACCGATCCGTAAAGATCCGCCATCGCTCGCCGACGCGAGGCAAGATTCCCTCTGAATTCTCGGTCACGCCGTTCGAGGTGGTCGTCACCGCCGTCTGCACCCGGACGATCCGCGGTCCGTGGCCCTTGAGATACCGGGTCACCGCGACGCGCGCCGGGGAACTCAGCACGCGATGACCGCCGGCGCCAACGGTGGCGCCGGCAAGCATCCTGCCATCGAACACGAGCCGCGCGGAGCGGTATTTCTCACGAGCGGTCAATCCCACGCAACTTGCGGCGACAGCGCCCGTGACCCTGGACGCTGGCTGAGCCGCCCCGGCCGAGCTACCGCACGAACAAGCCAAAACGGCGGTCGCAATCACGGTCAAGTAGCAAGCGACTTCTGACGACCAGCAAGCAGGGACACGACGGCTCATCCAACGCGGGTTCATAACACACCTACGTTTCTCGCCGAGGACCGTCACTCGCACTCCCACCCTGACTGCTGCAATGTCGCCGACCCGGGTCTGGTCGCGCCGCTGCCGCTCTCGCTGATCGCCAGGCCGGAGCAGGAGCCAGGATCGGTGACGACCGACCCGCTCAGATGGCTCGGTCTTCGTGAAAGCAGGTCTCTTGAAGACGGGTCCAAGGTCGCCTAGCCGCTTCCGCTTTTGGCGACCGAGGGGAGGGCCGGTACCGGCCTGTGCGCCTAGCCCTCCATCGGTGT
>DATNKY010000414.1:0-9159 GCA_035603155.1 Solirubrobacteraceae bacterium | reverse complement strand
GATCTTCCCGACGCCGCTGTTCGAGCTCGCGGCCCACGCGGGCCGGGCGCTCACGGGCTTTTTCTAGCGCGTCGCTTCGGCGCTCGCGGGTCGCTTGGAACGCTCTGCTCCGGTATGGAGTCAAGCGTTCCAAGAGACCAGCGGCTCAGGCGGCCGCCGGTACCTCGAGACGCTCCGTGCGCGCCGGAGCGCCCGAGAACTGAAGCACGCCGTCGTCGAGCTCGCGCATCCGCAGCGCCACCACGTCGAACGCGTAGTTCTGGTACATCCGCCACGGCCGCCGCGAGCCCTGGCGGGGGAAGTTCTCGACCGAGCGCTGGACGTAGCCCGAGCTCAGGTTGAGCAGCGGCTCGGATGTGAGCGCCGGGTCGTCCTGGACCGCGACCACCTGCGCGTAGCCGCGCTGATCCATGTGGTTGAGCACGCGGCACACGTACTCACAGGTCAGATCGCACTTCAACGTCCAACTCGCGTTCGTGTAACCGATCGCCATCGCGGCGTTCGGGACGCCGCTGAGCATCGCCCCCTTGTAGACCATCTGGCGGGCGAGATCGAGCGGCTCGCCGTCGACCGCGAGCTCGACGCCGCCCAGCGCCACGAGGTTCAGACCCGTGGCGGACACGATCAGATCGGCGTCGAGCTGGGCACCGCTCTCGAGCAGGATGCCGTCCGCCGTCAGCGTCTGAATCCGATCGGTCACGACCGACGCGCTCCCGTTGCTCAGGGAGCGGAACAGGTCGCCGTCGGGGCACACGCACAGGCGCTGGTCCCAGGGGTTGTAAGTGGGCTTGAAGTGCCTGTCGACGTCGAAGCCCTCGGGGAGCTGGCTGATCGCGCCCTTGCGGATCAACGCCTTCATCAGATGCGGCCGGCGGCGGCTGAGCTGGTAGCTGAGCGTCATCAGCGCGACGTTCTTGAAGCGGGTCGCCTGGTAGGCGGCCATCGGCGGCAGCACGCGCCGCAGGCCTGACGCGAGCGCGTCCCGCGCCGGAAGGCTGACGACGTAGCTCGGCGAGCGTTGGAGCATGGTCACGTGGGCGGCGCTCTGCGCCATCGCCGGGACCAGCGTGATCGCCGTCGCGCCGCTGCCGATCACGACCACGCGCTTGCCCGCGTAATCGAGGTCCTCGGGCCATTGCTGCGGATGGACGATCGGGCCCTCGAACCGCTCGGCGCCTGGAAGCTCGGGCGTGTAGCCCTGGTCGTAGCGGTAGTAACCGCTACAGAACATGAGAAAGCGGGCGCTGAACTGCACCTGCTCGCCGGTGTCGGTGCGCTCGGCGACGACGTTCCAGCTCGCTTGGTCACCGCTGTAGTCGGCGCTCACGACGCGGTGGCCGAATCGGATCTTGTCGGTCACGCCGAACTCGCGCGCGGTCTCCTCGATGTAGTTGAGGATCGACGGGCCGTCGGCGATCGACTTCGCCGCCGTCCACGGCCGAAACGAGTAGCCCAGCGTGTGCATGTCGGAGTCCGACCGGATGCCCGGGTAGCGGAACAGGTCCCAGGTGCCGCCGATCGAATCCCGCGCTTCGAGGATCGCGTAGGACTTCGCCGGGCACCGCCGCTGCAGGTGGCAGGCGGTGCCGATCCCGGAGAGTCCAGCTCCGACGATCAGCACATCAACTGGTTTCGAAGTGATGGTACGCACGCGTATCACTCGGGATCATAGCCGCACGGACCGAGCTCCGAGGTCAGCCGAGCCCGTCGCTACGATCGATCATCCGTGCAGTATCCAGTCGAGAGCTTCACGCCGGACGAGCGGGCGCTGCTGAGCGCCTACTGCACGAACCTCGATCGGCCGGTGTTCGCGCTGACGAATCTCCCCGAGACGCTCAAGGGGGCGCTGTTCGCGCGCTACTCCCGGTACCCGGGAACGCTGCGCCGGCTGCTGCTCGACGAGTTCGCCGACGACCTGCCGGCGACGCCCGTCGTGCGCGGCTCGGTCGAGGGCACCCGCGCGGCGCAGCTCTACGAGCGGATCTTCGTCGGCTACGGGGATGACTCGGTCGCGCAGCTCGGTGGGGCGCACGTCGCCTGCGAGTGGGTCTCAAACGTCCTCACGAAGGTGCTCCAGCGCCCCCGGCTGGCCGCCTATCTCGAGCAGTCGACCCGCTACATCGCCTACGACGCGCCGATGCCGACGGGCGGCTTTCGCTACTACAGCGACCCCGAGCTCGGCCCCGACTACGCGCGCACGATGAACGGCCTGTTCGAGATCTACGCGGCGGCGCTCCCACGCATCAGGGCGTGGGCCCACGAGCAGTTCCCGCGCACGCCGGAGGAGCCCGAGGCTGCGCACACGCGCGCGATCAAGGCCAAGGCGCTCGACCTCCTGCGCGGCCTGCTGCCGGCGAGCTCGCTCTCCCACATGGGGATCTACGCCACCGGTCAGACCTACGAGCAGCTGATCCTCCATCTGCTCGCACATCCGCTCCCTGAGGCCCGGTCCTACGGGACGATGATCCTCGACGAGGTCGAGCGGGTGGTCCCGAGCTTCGTCGCCCGCGTGCAGCGGCCCGACCGCGGCGGCGCCTGGATCGGGTACCTCGAGCACCGCGCGCGCGCCGGCGAGCGGTGGGCGACGCGGCTCGGGCTGCGCGACCACCACGATGACGACGATCAGCCGGGCCCCTCGGTGACGCTGCTCGAGGTGCAGGGTGACGAGGGCGATCTGCTCGCGGCGCTGCTGTTCGAGTCCGCCGCGGGCTCGGAACAGGGCATTCGCCACGTGATCGCCGGACTCGATGACGGCGAGCGCACGGAACTGCTCGCCGAGCTCGTCGGCGAGCGGTCCAACCGCCGCCATCGTCCCGGGCGCGGTTACGAGGCGCTGCGGTACCGGTTTGAGATCGTCGCCGACTATGGAGCGTTCCGCGACCTCCAGCGCCACCGGATGCTGACCGTGCAGTGGCAGACGCTTGGGCCCGAGCTCGGAGCCGGCGTCCCCGAGCAGGTCGACCTCGCCGGCGTCGGTGACGAGTACCGGCGCGCGCTGGAGATGTCCCATGCCGAGTACGACCGGCTCGTCGAGTTGGGGCTCCCGAGCGCGGCGCCGTACGCGCTGTGCCTCGGCTACCGGATCCGGTTCATCCTCGATCTCAACGCGCGCGAAGCGATGCAGCTGATCGAGCTGCGCTCGGGGCGCGAGGGCCATCCGAGCTACCGCGCGGTCGCGCACGAGATGTACGCGCAGATCGCGGCCGTGCACCCGGCCGTCGCAGCGACCTTGACGCACGTCGATTTCGACACCGAGCCGCGGCTCGAGCGGATCCTCGCCGAGATGCGTAGTCACGCGCGGGCCGGCTCGTCCTGAGCGCCAGGCTTCGCGGTCAAGGACGCTGACCACTCGGAGTCAAAAAGTGCCCGCCACGGGCACTTTTTGACTCCGAGTCGCGGCGTTGTGCCGTCTCAGGGCCGCGACTGCTCGCGCCGGCGCATGTCTCAGGGCCGCGACTGCTCGCGCTGGCGCAACTCGATGCGCCTGATCTTGCCGGTCAGGGTCTTGGGGAGATCCGGCACGAACTCGACTCGGCGGGGATACGCGTACGCCGACAGGTGCTCACGAACATGGTTCTTGATTTCTTCCGCGAGCTCTTCGCTCGGCTCGTGCCCGGCGTTCAGCACGACGAAAGCCTTGACGATGCTTCCGCGCCGCTCGTCGGCGACCGCCACTGCCGCCGCCTCGGCCACCGCCGGGTGTTCGAGGCATGCCGACTCGACCTCGAACGGGCCGATCCGGTACCCGGCCGAGATGATCACGTCGTCGGCTCGGCCCTCATACCAGAAGTACCCGTCCTCATCGGCGCTGGCCGCGTCCTTGGTGTGAAACCAGTCACCGCCGAACACGTCCTGGGAATCCTGGGCCGGCCGGTTCCAGTAGCCGAGCGGGTAATGGGGATTTGACCGGGCGCGCAGGCAGATCTCGCCGCGCTCCCCCGACTTCACCGGCTGCTCGTCCTCGTCGAGGATCTCGACCTCCCAGCCGGGCATCGGCCGACCCATCGAGCCTTCGCGGACCTCCATGAAGGGAAAGTTCGCGCACAGCGGATAGGACTCGGTGAGGCCGTAGTAGTCGAGCACGGTGACGCCGAACTGCTCGCGAAACCAGCGGATCGCCTCCGGGTTCAGCGGCTCGCCGGCCGAGCACACGATCCGGAAACTCTGCGGATAGCGGCTGCCGGCGTCGGCGATCGACATCATCGAACGGATCGCGGTCGGGGTCCCGAACACGTTGGTAACCCCATGCCTGGACAAAAATGCGAGCTGCTTGTGTGGATCGAAGCCGCCCTCGCGCTGGTACACGGCCTGCACCGCCCCGAGCCGCCACGGCCCGAGCAGCGGCGCGATCCCGGCCGCCCAGGCCCACTCGCCCATCCCGTGGAACAGCTCTCCGTCCTGGACGTCGTGGCAGTAGAGGAACTCCTCGTGGCCAAGGATGTAGCGGTGCGCGTGGAGGATCCCCTTGGCCAGCCCGGTGGTGCCTGACGAGTAGTAGAGCTGCGCGGGATCGTCGGCGGCGGTGTCGACGGCCTCGAATGTCGTCGACCCCTGGCTCAGGAGCTCGTCGTCGAGGATCAGGACGTGCTCGGCGAGCGAGCGCTCCATCCGATCGGCGTTGGCCTGGTTGGTCACGAGCACCTTCGGGGCCGAGTCGGTCAGGCGGTGGCGGATCCCCTCGTCGCCGTACAGCACCGACATCGACAGCAGGATCGCCCCGGTCTTCCAGGTACCGAAGAACGCCGCGGCGGTCTCGGGCGTCGGTGGCAGCAGCATCGCGACGCGGTCGCCCGGCTGCACGCCATGCGCGACGAGCACGTTGGCGAACTGGTTTGACAAGTCCTGGAGTTCGCCCCACTGCAGCCGGCGGACGTTGCCGGCGAAGTCCTCGTGGATCATCGCGAGCTTGTCGCGAGGGTGGCGGTCGCAGACGTCCGCTGCGATGTTGTACCGCGCGGGTACGTCCCAATGGTGCTCGGCACATGCCTGTTCGTACGACTTCAATTGACTCATAGCGCAGATCATTTCGTATGCAATCGAGTGCAGGGTAGGCTGTTCGGTGATTCATGAGCATCGCACTCGGCGTTCTTGTCGGGGCCGCGGTTGCTGCCGCTCTCGCGGTGGTGTGGAGATCTGTGCGCTCGGGACAGGCAAACCGGACGCCGGAGGCAGTTGGAATGCAGTCCGCGTTACACGCGGCAACGTCGACTTTGCCCCACCTGCGCGGGGGTCTGAACGCGCACTCGGCCGAGAATGTCGTCCCTCATCTCCGCGCGCTGACCGGCGCTGCCGCGATCGCTGTCGCCGACCCGCACGCGGTGCTCGCGATCGAGGGCGATGGCCGTGACCAGGTCCGTCCGGGGGACCTCCTCTCGCGGCTGCTCGAACGGACGCCCGACGATCGCCTGCACGTCGTCCCGCGGCTGGTCTCGTCTGACCCCGGCTGCCCGCTGCGCTCCGCGGTGCTCGCGCCGCTGATCGTGCAGGGCCGCCGGGCCGGAACGCTGATCGCGTTCTACCGCAACCCGGGACGCCCCCGCGGCGGCGAGCTGCGCGTCGTCCAGGAGGCGGCGAGCCTCGTCTCGGCGCAGCTCGAGCTGTCCGTGGTGCGCGAACAGGAGGAGCGGCTCGCCCAGGCCGAGCTGCGAGCCCTGCGAGCGCAGATCAGTCCTCACTTCATCTACAACGCGCTCGCCGCCGTGGCCGGGGACATCCACGCCCGGCCCGAGGAGGCGCGGGAGCTGCTGATCGACTTCGCCGAGTTCACGCGCTACCTGTTCCGCGACGGCCGCCCGTACGTGACCGTCGCCGATGAGCTCGCCCACGTCGAGCGCTACCTGCGCCTCGAGCAGGCTCGCTTCCGAGATCGCCTCCACATCAGCTTCGCGATCCCACCCGAGACCCGGGCGGCGGTCGTCCCTTCGCTTTCGATCCAGCCGCTGGTCGAAAATGCCGTACGGCACGGCGTCGAGCGCGGAGGCGACAGCGGTGCAATCGCGATCGAGGCCCGCGTGACCGGAGGCGACGTGGAGCTGCGAGTTTCAGACGACGGCAGCGGGATCGAGCCCGAACGCGTCCCCGCCCTGCTCGCGGGCGCCGGTGGCGGCATCGGGCTGGCGAACGTCGACGCCCGCCTGCGCGCGACGTTCGGCGATCGCTATGCGCTGCAGATCGAGTCTCGGCCGGGTCGCGGGACGACGGTCGTGATGACCGTCCCCAACCTGGCCGGGGGCGAGCACGATCGGGCCTCGGCGCCGACGCTGACGGAGGCGGTCAAATGAGGTCGCGCCGGCTGGTCGTGCTAGCGGTCGACGACGAGCGCACGCCGCTCGAGGATCTCGCGCGGCTGCTGCGCAGCTCGCCGATCGTCGGCGAGGTCGAGTGCGCGTTCGACGGCCGCGAGGCGCTCGCCAAGGTGACCAGACAGGGCTTCGACGCGATCTTCCTCGACGTCCGGATGCCGGACCTCGACGGGCTCGAGCTGGCCCGGGTGCTGCGCCGGTTCGCCTCGCCGCCGCAGCTCGTGTTCGTCAGCGCATACGACAACGCCGCCGTCGACGCGTTCGAGCTGCACGCGCTCGACTACCTGCGAAAGCCCGTCGCCCGCGGCCGCGTCGAGGAGGCGGTCGAACGGGTCGCGGCGGCGATCGACGCGGCGCCATCGCCGGGCCTGAGCGCGCCGCCGACCACTGCGCCGGCGGTATCCGACGACGAGATGATCGCGGTCTCGACCCTTCACGGCGACTCGACGCGGCTGCTCGCCCGCAGCTCGGTCGAGTTCGTCCAGTCATATGGAGACTTCGTCCGGATCGTGACCGCGGAGGGGCGCTACCTGCTCCGCGCCCGGCTGTCGGAGATCGAGCGACGCTGGGAGCCGTTCGGGTTCGTGCGCGTCCACCGCCAGTACATCGCCAACCTGCGCACGGCTACAGAGCTGCGACCGTTGATCGGCGGCACGGCTGAGCTCGTGTTCTCCGATGGGCAGACGATCCCTGTCTCGCGCAGGCAGACCGCCGAGCTCGGCCGCCGACTCGGCGTCTGAGCGCCGACAGACCGCCGAGCTCTGGCGCCGGGTCTGAGCGCGGCGGTCGCGTGCGCGTGGCCGAGCCTCTATTCCTCGGCCTGCTCCTCCTTGATCTTGCCTTCGAGCTGCGACATCACGTCCGGGTCGCGCAGCGTCGTGACGTCTCCGAGCGCGCGGCCCTCGGCGATGTCGCGCAGCAGCCGGCGCATGATCTTGCCCGACCGCGTCTTGGGCAGATCATCGGCCCAGATGATCCGCTTGGGCCGGGCGAATTTGCCAATCTTGTCGGCGACGTGTCCGCGGATGTCGGCGACCAGCTCGTCGGTGCCCTCGAGGTCTCCGTTGAGGGTCACGAACGCGCAGATCGCCTGGCCGGTGTCGTCGTCCAATTGGCCGATAACGGCCGCTTCGGCGACCTTGGGGTGCGAGACGATCGCCGACTCGACCTCCGCCGTCGAGAGCCTGTGCCCCGATACATTGACGACATCGTCGATCCGCCCGATCACCCAGAAGTAGCCATCGTCGTCCTTGCGGGCGGCGTCACCGACGAGGTACGTCTCCTTGCCGAATCTCGAGAAGTAGGTCTCGACGAACCGCTCGTCCTCCTTGTAGAGCGTGCGCAGCATCGACGGCCATGGCCGCATCAGCACCAGTAGGCCCTGGCCGGATTCGAGTGGCTTGCCCTCGCGCTCGTCGACGACGTCGGCCGCGATCCCCGGGAACGGCCGCGTGGCCGAGCCCGGCTTGGTCGCCACGATCCCGGGCAGCGGCGTGATCATGATCGCGCCGGTCTCGGTCTGCCACCACGTGTCGACGATCGGGCAGCGTTCGCCGCCGATCACCTTGTAGTACCAGAGCCACGCCTTCGGATTGATCGGCTCGCCGACCGAGCCGAGCACGCGCAACGATTCGAGATTGAATTTCTCCGGGTACTCGGCGCCCCACTTGATGCAGGCGCGGATCGCGGTGGGCGCGGTGTAGAAGATCGTCACGCCGTAGCGCTCGATCAGCTCCCACCAGATGCCGCGGTGCGGGTAGTCAGGCGCGCCCTCCCACATCACCGATGTGGCGCCGTTGCACAGCGGCCCGTAGACGATGTACGAGTGGCCGGTGACCCAGCCGACGTCGGCCGCACACCAGTAGACGTCCTTGTCGGGCTTGAGGTCGAACACGTACTTGTGGGTCGCGCTGACGCCCGTCAGGTAGCCGCCGGTGGTGTGCAGCACGCCCTTCGGCTTCGCGGTCGAACCGCTGGTGTACAGGACGTACAGCGGATGCTCGGCGTCGAGCTCCTCGGCCGGGCACTCGGGATCGGCCTGCTCCATCACCTCGTGAAACCAGACGTCGCGGCCGTCGCGCATTTCGCACTCGTCGCCGGTGTGCTTGACGACGACGATGTGCTCGAGCGTCTCGAGGTCGCCCATCACCGCGTCGACCTGCTGCTTGATCGGCGCCGTCTTGCCCTTGCGCCGCGCACCGTCGATCGTCACCAGCGCCTTGGCGTTTGAGAACTCCATCCGCTCCTTGACCGCGTCGGCGGAGAACCCGCCGAACACGACGTTGTGCGGAGCGCCGATCCTGGCGCATGCGAGCATCGCCACGACAACCTCGGGAATCATCGGCAGGTAGATGCCGACGATGTCGCCCTTCTGCACTCCCATCGTCTTCAGCGCATTGGCAAAACGCTGCACGTCGCGGTGCAGGTCCGCGTAGGTGATGTCGCGCTCCTCGCCCTCCTCGCCGCGCCAGTGGTAGGCGACCTTGTCGCCGCGGCCCGCTTCGATGTGACGGTCCAGGCAGTTGTAGGAGGCGTTGATCTTGCCGTCGGTGAACCACTTGTAGAACGGCGGATTGGAGTCGTCGAGATCCTGCGTGGGCTCCTTGAACCAATGCAGCTCCCGGGCCTGCTTGACCCACCAGCCCTTCCAATCGCGCTCGGCTTCCTCGTAGATCGCCGGGTCGTTGAGCAAAGCCTGCTCGCGGAAGGCTTCGGGGGGCTCGAACTTCTCGATCTCGAGCATCTCCTCGAGTTGCTGCTCGAGCGTGCCGCCACCCGCCTCAGTCGATGTGGTGTCTGCCATTGCAAGCCTCTCCTTCTTACGAACCTTGCGTCTCGCGCTTGTCAGCCGCAGGCG
>DATNKY010000784.1:0-3958 GCA_035603155.1 Solirubrobacteraceae bacterium | reverse complement strand
CCCGGGCCAGTCACGTCGATTGCCCCGTCAGGACTAACCCAGCGAGGGCTATTCGATGTCGAGGGGTACGACAATCCGCCTAACCTGACCGGAGGGAGTATCTCGTTCCCGTTCGAGCTCACCAGCGTGCCGAAGGTCGTCGAGGTACCGTCGGGTGCGACGAACCCGGACCCAACGCACTGCTCAGGGACCCCGGACCAGCCGACCGCAGCTCCCGGCTTTCTTTGCTTATACGACCGCACCTACCACAACGTTGTAGCTCCACCGGCACCGCTGGTGGCGGAGAACGTCGACGGTAGCTTTGGTGCGAGCCCGTTTGGTGTCTGGCTAAACGTCGAAGCGGCCACGACCGGAGTGGTCTTTGTCGAGGGCTCCTGGGCCGTCACCGCGCCATAGCGGCGCCCTAGGCAGATCGCCGCGTCTCGCATCTCGCGCGCGGACATCGTCGTGACAGCGGTCCAGCGACCCTCGTGCCAAAGCGTCCGGCCTCCGCCGTAGGCACCCAACAGCACGCCGAGGCTGACGAGGGAGCGAGGGTCGCCTTCGGTTGCTTACACTCCGAATGAACGTTCATTCACAAACTCAATCGAGGTAGGCTTGCTATGTCGTGGAGCGCAGCGGACATTCCGAACCAGACGGGTCGCATCGCGGTCGTCACGGGCGCAAACGGCGGTCTCGGGTTCGAGACCGCACTGGCCCTCGCACGCCACGGCGCGCACGTCGTGATGGCGGCACGCAACCCGGAGAAGACCGAGCGTGCGCTCGCGCGGATACGCGCCGATGTTCCTTCGGCTTCGCTGGACGTCGTCCCACTCGACCTCGGATCCCAGGCCTCTGTCAGGACGGCGGCGGACCAGATCCTGGCCGATCACCCGAGCCTGGACCTGCTCGTCAACAACGCCGGCGTGATGGCCACCCCCGAGCAGAAGACCGTCGACGGGTTCGAGATGCAGTTTGGAGTCGACCACCTCGGCCACTGGTCGCTGACCGCGCTCCTCTTACCCGCGCTCTTGGGTGTCGCCGGGGCCAGAATCGTGACCGTCACCAGCGGCGCGCACCACCTCGGTCGCGCCGTTGATCCCGCTAACCCACACCTCGTCGGCCGCTACCGGCCCTGGCGCGCATACGGCCAGGCGAAGCTCGCCAACTTCCACTTCGGGATCGGTCTCCAACAAAAGCTACAGGCCGCGGGCAGGACGACGGCCAGCCTGATCGCCCATCCCGGCCTGTCCAACACCGACCTTCAGACCGTCAGCGTCCAGGAGACCAACGGCGGGGCGAGTCAGAGGTTCTTTGAGATCCTCGCTCAGCGGACGGGGATGAGCCCGGCCGACGGAGCCCTCTCGCAGCTGCGTGCCGCGGTCGATCCCAACGCCAGGGGCGGCGAGTTCTACGGCCCGTTGTTCGTCAACAACGGGCCGCCTGTCCGCAAGCCGATCTTCCGTCCCGGGATGGAGTCGGCGATTGCCAAACTCTGGCAGGTGTCGACACGTGAGACAGGAATCCCGCTAGAGGTTGGCGCGGTGTGACGCCCGACCCGCGTGCCGACCTTGTCGATCGTGCCGCGCTAGTCCGGCGCGCGCTCCGGAGTCTCGTCGCCGAGCACGGCTTTCACGGCGCCTCGATGAGCGCCGTCGCGCGTCACGCCGGCGTAGCGACCGGCACCGCCTACACCCACTACGCCTCTAAAGACGCGCTGGTCCTCGCCGCCTACCGAGAGACCAAGCAACAGCTCGGCGCCGCAGCGACTAGCGGTCTCGATCCGAGTGATCCGCCCCAGCGGCGTTTTCGCCAGATCTGGTTGGCAACCCACCGCCATCTCGTGCAGCACCCCGAGGACGCACGCTTCATTTTGCAGGTCGACCACTCGCCCTACCGACAGGACCTCTACGCGGCCGTGATCGCCGACGACGAGCCGCTGCTCGTGGCCGTCACGGCTCCTGACGTCGCTGCCCAGATGCTGCCTCTACCACTCGAGATCATCTGGGAACTCGGACTCTCACCCGCCGTCCGGCTCGCCGCCATCGCGCCCGAGATCCCGCTCAGCGACGACCAGCTCGCCGAGATCGCCAGCGCCTGCTGGCGAGCAGTCAGTGGCCCTAACCACCGAACGCGCGCACGCAGTTAGTCGGACACCCTCCGGCGAGGTCCGCTATCGCGAGGCTGTCCGCGCCTGTCCCGGCAGCAGTGACCTCACCTGGCGAGCTCATTGCACGCCCTTGCGGAGCTCGGCGACGGCGTAGCGCTTCACGTCGTCTCCGAGCTCCGGGAAGAGGCTGGCTCCCAACTCGTCGTCGCTCGCGCCGGCGCTGTACACGAGCTGGTCGTACTGTCCGGACGCCAGCAGGCTCTTGATGATCTCAAGCGCGTCGTCGATGACGCCCTTCACCGTGCCGTCGTCGCCCACCGAGTGCGACAAACTGACATACCCCGGGCCGGTCGGGATGCCGGCAGCGCGGGGCGGCTTGAGGCACCGATAGTGGCGGATGACGGCGTTGTTCCCTCCGTCCCGGCAGCCGGAGGTCCCAGGAGTCTGATCATCAAGGAACGCGCGGAACTGCTCGTCGTTGTCGTTGAAGATGAAGAGTGTGCTTTTGTACTCAGGCTGCTCGATCATCCACTTGAAGTCAGTCTGCTGGTCCCCGTGAACGTAATGCGACGGGGTCAACGTGACAGCCATCTCTCCGAACCTCCTTGAAGTTCACCCAGACGCCGAAGTCTAACCGCCAGTTGCCGGCCACGCGGTAACCAACGCGGCGCGGGGAGGCGCACCGGCCCGCCGTGAGTCACCGACCGTCTGGCCTCGACGCACCGCAGTCAGTGTCTGAGCACTGCTATGTCACCCCAGCTCTTGGATGTCGCGGTGCCCGGTTCGATACATCACGTGCCGGGGCGCCCTGGGCTTTGAAACGTAGGCGGCCGGCTCTCCGACCGCCGGAACGGCTTCCGTCGCCGCCGTCAGATCCTTGTTTGCCTAACCCGCCTTACCGTACAGACCCAGAGACTCCAGCGGATTTTTTTTCGAGCCACCAGGTGTCAAGCGGCGACCAGCGGATGTAAGCACATCAATCCTTGGCAACAGCTAGTGAAGCGGGACGCCCCCTTTCGTTCGTTCACCAGACATCACGCAGTTATGCCCGAAAAGCCGCTCACATTTTAACCACCAACATCGGTTAGCTGCCTAGGTAAGGTTGCTTCGCAGCCCGGCGGAGCTAAGACAGATGTAGAAGGCCGCGAGTGGACCTGTCGTCATCGGCGGTTCGCCCGTCTGAGGACCGCCCGGGCGAGCGACGCGCGCTACCAGCCGCCGATCTCGCCGGCGACCCCGGCGAGCAGCTCGACGGCGGCCAGCGGCTCGGGGTTGCGGGCGAAGACGTAGGCGGTGGTGAAGCCGAGGTCGTGGCTAGCGCGAAGCTTGTCGAACGGGCGCGCCCACCGGACCGGTCTGCCAGAAGTGGTCCATGACAGTCAGGCGGGCAATCCCGCCGGCCTCAGCCTCGCGGGCCAGGCGACCGAGAGTCGGAGCGAGTTCGGGCGGACCTCCGTTCCAGGTGAAGTCGGCGATGTGAAATCCGAGGTCCATCGGCACCGACGATCCTACCCCGCCCCGCTTGGCGGACAGGGTGCAGGGCAGCCAGCAACCCGGAGGGACGCGCGCCGAGGGTTCTCGCAGGCCGATCTCGAGGACGACAAACCTTTCTGGCCCGAGGATCGGGCGGTTCCCGGTCTTAAGCCGTGCAAGAACGGTCTGGCGGCGGACGTTTGCTTGTCGTCGTCGGGAGCCGGTAGGACTAGAAACAACCGCGGGAGAAGCGATGAGCGAAAGACACATGCTGCGAAGGGTCGCGCGAAGCCGGGCTCTCGATGAGAAACGGACTGACCGACCACAACCAACGGGGCATCTCGTGCACAAGCTCGTAAGCGTCCTTGCCGTCGGCGCTGCGATCGGCGGATCGGC
>DATNKY010000782.1:0-6370 GCA_035603155.1 Solirubrobacteraceae bacterium | reverse complement strand
GTCTTGGGACCGTCCTTCAACGCCGCGAGGATCTTCTTCTTATTCTCACCCCTTGGCGCGCGGGCGGTGGCGCTCCTCACCGGCGCCGCGGCCTCCGGTGCTGCCACCGTCGGGCGCTGCGTCACCGGCCGCCCGCGACGGCGCCTGCCGTCGACGCGAGAGCGCACTTCGCCCTCCAGCCGACTCAGCGCGCCCTTTAGACGCTCGAGCTCATCGCTCAAAGCCTTGTGGTCCTTGAGCTGCTCCTCCACCTCGCGAATGCGCCCCTTGATGCTGCGGGCGATATCCGACACCTCGACTTTGGCCATATCGTTCTCCTGTTAGGGGTCGGAGCAGGATCGTAGTGATCATTGGGACGCGCCGACCGCCGGAGCTTGGCGCGCCAACATCGACACGAGCTTCCCGCTCGCCAGGTACGCCTAACGCAGCGAGGCCGCAACTAGGAGGCGCGGCCGCGCGGTTGCGCTGGCTGAGACCCCGGCGGGTTCAGCGCATGAGCTGAGCCCATCGGTGGCTGGATCATCGGAGCGCGGCTCCGTGGCCGGGGGTACACGATCTCGGCGGGTCGATTGCGTGCAGATACAGCGGGGGTGGTCCGGAGATCGGCGTGCTCGAGTTCACAAGGGAGAACGCAAACTGCGACTTCTTCCTCATCTGAGCGGTCTGATCGCTTGATCTGCGGAGTAACGTGGAGTTTGGAGGGCATCCATCGCGAGGTCGGCCGATTCTGGCGGGCAGCACGACGTGACTTTCGAGGGTTCCATCAACCCCGCCGGTTCGCATGCCCCACGCGCTGATTCTCTGCAATTCGATTGCCCGCCGCGTGCTGCTAGGCAGCCTGGCTGTGGTTGCTCGTGCTGGCCAAGAGAGAGGAAGCCCGGATGCTGACCGATGAGCATCACGCCGTAAACACGATGATCGACCAAGGCGCCGCGTTTGATCAGATCGAGGATTACATCAACACGCTGGCGCTGCCCGGCGAGCAGCTGAGCGCGCTGTGGCTGCTCGCGTGGGCAGAGGCCACCGACCCTGCCACGCGGCGACATGTGGTGGAGGTGACGCTCGCCTCTGCCCACTAGCCTGCGTTCCGGGGGCGTGTTCGACTCGGCCGCAGCTTCGTGGCGTGCGAGCCGCTGTCGAATCCCGGCTGGCTTCAGTCTGGGGCGACGGAGCGACCGCTCGTGACCGTTGGGGGCGCGCGAGCTGCGCCACGCTGGACCCGTGTGATGCTTTTATCTCGCCGGCCGTTGCGAGCTCGGTCACGTGAGGCTGAGACCTATCCAGGATTGACGTTCAGGTCATCGCGACACCACCAAGCGGTACTCCCCGGTGTTGGACGAGAAAGCCGACTGCGGAAGAGTGGCGCAAAGGTCACACGGGCCAGTGAGACGCCGACGAGCCACAGGACTCCTGCTCACGAAGGCTGAGGCGTCTGGCCGGCACGGCGACGGCGCTGCACGGCTCCGTGCAGGTCAGCACGACCAACCAATCGCTGCTCGCAGCGCGTTCAAGGGGCTTGTCGTTTGTCTGCATCTTTTGACCGGGGGAGGTCTGGTTTGCCTTTGACCCAGACACAGCTTGCCGGCGCCGTCGCTGCCCGCGCCGACATCAGCCGCGCGGAGGCCAGACGGGTGCTCGAGGCGTTCAAGGAGGTCGTGCTAGAGGAACTCGGGAACGCCCAGAAGGGTCGGTGGTCTCGTGCAGTTGACGGTGCGTGTCGCGGCCGAGCCCGGTGCGCGCCAGGACAGGATCGTGAACTACCCGCTGCGCCACCAGTATCGTCGCCTCAGTCGCGCAATCGCAACACGCGCGGGCGGTCTAATCGCGGCGGGCGGGGCACGGCTCGCCGGCGGCCCCAACTCAACCGAAGACATCGCGACAGAGGGAAGCGCAAGCACCACCCTGGGCGCGGGCGCGTTGGCGTTTGCGCAAGAGGACCGGCAGCACAGGGCGACCGTTACGGCGTCCGCTACATCATCACGAGACGCGCGCACCCACCGAAACGGCGCGGTGGTCGAGTACGAGCTCGTGACCCGCGCGTCTCACTCACCAGGAGCCGGGTCCCGCCGGGTCTAACAAGAACATTGCTGGTTGGGTGAGGCGGGAAGACCCAGCGGATTCGCTGGGCCTTCCTGGGAATGTTCGGTTGTCGTTTAGGCGTTGCTGTGTTCGCGTTCGGCGGCTCTTAGGACGCCAGCGCGGTTCTTGTGGTTGCGCTCATAGGAGCGTGCGTGCTCGACGCGCTGCTCGTCGCCTTCGCTGAGCACGGCCTGGACTTCGGCGGCCGTCAGTTCGTCATAGCCCGCCCATGGCTCGCGGCCGCGGAGCGAGGTGATGCGGCTGAGGATCGTGGTGCGGTTCTGGTTCTTGCGCTCATAGGAATCGATCTTCGCGAGGTCGATCTGGGAGAGCTCGGCCAGCTTGCCGACGATCTCCTCCGCGGTCAGCTCGTCGTAGCGTTTGATCGCGAGGTCACCCTCGGAAGCAACCGCACCCTTGATCTGACCCTCGGCCTGAGCAACGCCCGGCACCTTACGAGCCTGGCGAGCGGTGCGTTTGGTTGCGGCAGTCGTCTTCCGCGTGACGTTCTTGGTCGCCGCGCGAGCCTCACGAACCGTGTCCGCAGCGCCCGTGGTGCTCAGATCATACGAGGGCTGGCCCTTCACATCGGCGCGGACAACAGCGTCGGTCAGCTTCGGAATCTCGCGCATCACCCGCTCCAGCATTTTCTCCTCATCGGCCAGGATCGATCCGGCCAGCTTGGCGGTCTCCTCATCATCGACAGCGCGCGCGAGCCGCTCGATCGCCGTATACGTCGCGACCTCGAGAGCTTCGGAGGCGCAGGTGTCCTTGGCGTTCTTGAGCACCTTCTCCTCACCACCGGAACCGCGGACAAGATCAAACGGAGCCTTGCTGAGCGCAACGCCCTGCCCGATCAAGTCCTGCCAAAAACCGCGCACGACCGTGAACGGGTTAGAAGAGTCCTGCCCGAGCGACTCCAGCCGCTCACCGACCTGCGTGGCGTGCTTACGCGTCTCGCTGAGGTGCGTTTCCAGACCAGACCGATAGGACCCACTCGGGGTCATCGCGATCTGCGCTTGCAGTGTGCGAACCAGCGCGACCTCACTTGTCCGTGCCTCGTTTAGGTACTGCACGACCTTCTGTTTTGAAGCGTTCATATGCTCGTCCGATCGAGAGAAGAACCCGAGAGCAATGTCTCGAGAGATATGCCAGCTGAGAACCACCAGCGGCCGATTCATGTAGACAGCGAAAGGGCTACCTACAGCGCGCACCATACCCGAACACCCGTTCGATTACAAGTCCGCAGGACGAACAAGTGTTTGCTCAAATGACTCGAAACCCAAGAACAAGTCCCAACCGCGACGAGCTCGGCCGCCGCCGAGCTCGTCCACAGGGTCCTGCCCGACCCGAAGGGGCGGTGGAGCAGCATCGCCCGACCGGACGGGAGAGTCGACGCCAGATCGGGGCGCTCCGCCGGGCGTTCGTCGACTCGGACCCAAGTCCATTGCAGGACTTTGTGAGGTACCGCTACCGGGATTCGAACCCGGGTTTCCGCCGTGAGAGGGCGGCGTCCTAGTCCCCTAGACGATAGCGGCGCTGTGGGAACCTCCCGGCGCCTGGTGCCGGGGCATAGGCCTCAGAACGCAAAGCGCCGAACGCAAGGGTAGCGGGTGCTGCGAGGGCCACGCTGCTGGATCGATCGGGCGAGCGCGAACTCGCGCCGCTCACCGCCGGAGTGATCCCGCTGAGGTCGTTGCCAGCGCGGCCCGCTCCTTTGAGTGCTGCCAGAGAGCCTTGTCAAGCGTCCGGATGTTCACGCCGTGTCTGGCGGCAAGATCCCGGCAGGTCGCGAGATAGGCGAGCCAGAAACTGATCGGATACTGCGAGCGCGGCTTGACGCCGAGCGACTCCAGTGCGCGGACATCGAGGATCGGATACTCGTCGGGAAAGGCGAAGAACAGGAGCGTCGAGGCGGTCGGCACCCCCACCCCCGCGAGCTCGAGCAGAGCCTCGATGCGTAGCCCTTCGTCGGTACTCGCGAAGGCTCGTCCGGTCATCTCGACCACGGCCCTCGGCTTGTTGGCCGCCACCCTCGGCGCGCTCCGCGGCGTCTTCCAGCGGCAGACCTCGATGAACTCGCCTCGCGTGTAGTGACCGCGGGCCCGGGCTGCAGCGCCGGCGGCACGACCTCTCGCGTCATCGACGGCGGGAAAACGACTCGCAAGCGCTTCGATCTGCTCCGGCGGGAACTGCAGTTCGAATAGCGGCACGACGCGAAAGCTAGCTTGGTTAGCAACTGGAGTCGCAGGAGGGTCCGATGCGACGGCGTCCGGACGTCGTGGGAACATACGTTCGATCGCAGATGACCCGCGAATCGGCCTATCAGTTGCTAAGTTCCACGTCTCCGCGGCTGTGGCGGAACTGGTCTACGCGCACGGTTCAGGTCCGTGTGGGCGCAAGCCCTTGGGGGTTCGAGTCCCTCCAGCCGCATCGGGTAGGCGATGCATGACGCACGGACGGTAGCCGACGCATTGGCGCTCGGTTCGCGCGGCAAGTCCGCTACTGAGGTAGCCCGGATGCTCGGGCTGCCACGGGCGACTGTTCGCGGCTGGCTGGCAGGATCGGTTCCCCGCGGTGGTATCAGTCCTTGCTCCCGATGCGGGAGGCCACACGAAGCTTTCGAGCTCTCGGCCGCCTACACCTACCTGCTCGGCCTGTACCTCGGTGGCGGGTGCCTCTCGGCGCACGCGAAGGGCGTATTCAGACTGCGAATCGTGCTTGACCTGCGCTACCCCGCCATCGTCGAAGCGACGGCCGACGCGATCGCCGAAGTGGGTCATCGGCCGGCATGGGTTGGGCGACGGCGCGAGAAGTGTGTTGAGGTCTCGGCGTATTCGACGAGTTGGACATGCATCTTCCCCCAGCACGGCCCGGGCATGAAACACCTCCGCCCGATACAGCTGGAGCCTTGGCAGGTCGAGCTCATGTCGCGCTTCCCCCGAGAGATGCTCCGCGGGCTAATCCATTCAGATGGCTGTCGCTTCCTCAGTACGGGGCGTAACTGGTCGTGCCCGCGCTACGCGTTCAGCAACCGCTCGGCCGACATCCACGGAATATTCCGCGCCGCTTGCGACTTGCTCGGTCTTCACTGGACCGCCGCCGGCCGTTACACCACGTACGTCTCGCGCAAGGCGGACGTCGCAACGCTGGACGAGTTCATCGGGCCGAAGCGATGACCACCTGCTCCCTGCGGCGAGGTCGAGACAGTTACCGCTCCCGGACTTCGTAGGTCAGGTGGGTAGCCCGCTGCGTCGGCTCCGCGCGGACCGGCTCCAGGGCCACGCGGCCCGCGTCCACGCCCTCGAACAGGCGGATTCCGGAGCCGAACAGCACGGGTGAGAGCGCGATCGTGAACTCGTCGATCAGTCCGGCGTTCACGTACTCCAGGATCGTTGCGCCGCCGCCCGCGATGCGGACGTCCCGGTCGCCGGCGGCCTCGCGGGCCTGGTCGAGCACGGGCTCGATGCCGTCGTTGACGAAGTGGAAGGTGGTCCCGCCCGGCCGCTCCCAGGGGTCGCGCTTCTCGTGCGTCACGACGAAGACCGGCGTGTGGAACGGCGCCTCCTCCGGCCACGCCTGCTCGCCGGCATCGAACATGCGCTTGCCCATCACGCTCGCGCCGGTGCGCTCGAACGTCTCCCGCACGATGTCGTTGTCGCGCCCTTCCTCGCCGCCCTCGCCGAGCTTCAGGTTCTCCCGGAAGAACCGCTGGGGGAATATCCACTGCTGCAGTTCCATCCACTGCTGCCCCATCAAGTCCCCGAGGGACCCGGGCGCGATGAACCCGTCCAGCGACATCGTCACGCTGAAGAACACCTTCCCGGCCATCAGTCCTCAACTCCCTTCCGAACGATCTCGGTGACGTAGGCAGCCAGGTTGCCCAGGGTCTGCTGGCCGCCCTCGATCGCGTGGTACTTCTCGACCGCCTCGTCGCGCAGTTCCCTGGTGGGGAACACCGTGTACATCTCGATCCGGGTCGCCGCGCCGTCGGGCGCGAACGTCAGGACCGACTCGAAGGCGTTCGGGTCGCCGCGGGACTCACCGTGCAGCAGCGCGATCCGCTCCGGCGGGGCGATCTCGGTCCAGGAGATCCACTCCTGGTAGTCCGTCCCGTCCGGTCCGTGCATCACGAAGTCCCACTCCCCGCCGACGCGGAACTCGAACGCCCGCGTGGTGGTGGTGAACCCGTCCGGTCCCCACCACCGCGACAGGTGCCGCACCTCGGTGAACGCCTCGAACACCAGCTCCCGTGGGGCACTGATGACCCGGGAGATCACGATCTCGCGGT
>DATNKY010000760.1:0-6562 GCA_035603155.1 Solirubrobacteraceae bacterium | reverse complement strand
CCCGACCCGCCACGAGAGCTCGACGTCGAGCATGGGCGCTGGCGGCTTGACCCCGACCGTTCGAGCATCGAGTTTGAGGTGCCCCACTTCTACGGGCTTGTCACGGTCAAGGGAAGGTTCGAGCGCTACGAGGGGATCCTCGACATGCGCTCCGAGCCGGCCGTGGAGCTGACGATCGAGTCCGACAGTCTCGACACCAACCAACGGCGGCGCGACAAGCACCTGCGCTCAGCTGACTTCTTCGATGTCGAGCATCATCCCGAGGTCAGGTTCGTCTCTGACAGCGCCGAGCTGGACGGCGAACGACTCACGGTGCACGGGCAACTTCACGCCGCCGGGAAAGCGATCCCTATGGTGCTCGACGCGACCCTGCGCCAGCTCGATGGCGAACTTGAGATAGAGGCGGTCACCGAAGCCGACCACCGCGAGCTCGGAATGACGTGGAGCCCGCTCGGGATCTTGCGCTCACCCAGCAAACTGCTGGTCCGCGGGCGTCTGATCGCGCAGTGAAGTCCGCGAGGAGCCGGCGGGACGTCAAGCCACTGTCCGCTGATGGAGCGTGCGGTTACTCGTCGCTCGAGCCGATGGCGGTAGGTGGTGGGTCGACCAGCTCGAGGGCGCCGAAGCCGGCGAGTGGTCCATCCATCAGAAAGATCTCGATTGTGAGGTCTGGTTCGACATGCGCCTGGCTGAGAAACGCGAGCACTTTGCGGCCGGTCAGCTCCTCGATCATGCCGCTGTAGCGTGCTTTCATCATCCGTTGGAAGTCGCGGCGCATCTCAAGCACGCGATCTGGCTCGCCGCCTTCCATCATCGTGCGCTCGATCGCGGTGAACCCGTCCGACAATACGCAGACGATCAGGTTGTCAAGCACGTAGGTCTTGGCCTTGATCGGACCCCGTCCGTAGTGCTCGCGCATGAACGCGACAATCCGATTGGTGATCTCGGACAGTAGCCGGCCGCCGACGAGCAGCCGATCGACGGGATCGCCAGGCCCGACGTCCGTCATGGCCGACCTCGTTGTTGTCCGCTGTCCGAGCTGCTCACTGGTACCCGTCCTTCGCCGTTAAGCCCGTGCGCATGAAGACGACGCACTGCTCACATCAACGCCCATGAGCGTACCCGTATCGGGTCTGGTCGATGCGCTTGTATTCGGTCGGGATCGGAGTAGTGTCGGCCGTGTTGAGGTTTGGCTGCGCTGCCCGCGGGCGGGGCAGCCAGGCATCAGCGCAAGCGGAAAATGCGATCGCGGGGCCTGGACGCTTGGTCTCGACAGCGTCCAGCGCCGTTCGTTCGGGCAACCGGCACCTGCCGGCGCAGCGCATTCCTTGCCGTGCCTGGGGACTATGCCGCCGGCGGCAATACCTCTGCGCCCTCATCGGGCGGTGAACCGTAGGCGTAGACCACGAGGTCTTCGTCGCCCTCGTTGAGCGTCTGCAAAGGCGTGCCTTCACGTACGTGCACGACCCCGCCCACCGGGATCACCTGGCGCTGGGGCGGCTCGCCGAGATACATCGTCATGCGACCGGCGAGAACGACGAAAGTCTCCTCCTGATCGGCGTGGACGTGACGCCGGCCCCGCGCGCCCGGTTCATACCGCCACACGTTCGCGCGCGTGTGCGTGAACCCCAGCGCACCCTGCAGCTCGGCGACATGCCGCGCCGGCTCGCTCGGCCCGTGCGGGCGAGTCGTCCATTCCAGCTCCTCAAAAGGAATGGCCGAGAAGGACACGCCGAGCACCCTACTCCCGCTCGCCTGCCGCCCGGTGATTCGGGCAATCCGCGGTGGGCATGACTCGCTATCCTGGAGCCGAGAGAGGTGTTGGTGGCCGTCCAGTTGGGGCGGTCAGTGGGAGACGGGGCTGTGACTCGTCCCGGAACCCACACAAAGGAGTCGACTTCATGTCCTCCACTTCCGCTGATGGTGACGGACGCCGAGCCGCTGAGACCGAAGAAGTAGACGTCTCCCTCACCGCTGCCGTTCTGGTTGGTGCCGTTGGAGCCGTTGAAGAGCGAGTTGGAGACCGTGACGTCCGACTCGCCCGACCCAGAGATGCCGAAGTTGTCGAAGTCGTGCAGCCACATCCGGGTCAGCGAGACCTTCGCGGTGTTGTTGAGATAGATGCCGATCCCCGAGGTGGTGCTCCCGTCCGCGCCGGTCTTGTGCTGGATAACCCCTCCCGTGCAGTCAGCGCTATTCGGTGCTGTGACGGCCAGGCTCGGCGTCGACCCACTCACGGAGCCGCCGCAGGGGCCGCTCGAGTTGCCCGTGACGGTGAGTCCGCCACTCGACCCCGTCGTGTCGAGGACGATCCCGTCGCCCGAGCTTCCCGTGCCCGTTCCGGTGCTGATCGATCGGAACGTGAGGCTGGCGGCGACCAGGCTCACAACAACATGCAGCCGTACCTGACGCTCAACTTCTGCATCGCGCTCCAGGGCGTGTATCCACCTCGCACGTAAGCGGATCTCGGAGCCGCCGGATGAGGATTTCCCTTCGGCCGATCGAGCCGGCCGACGAGCCCTTCGTCCTCGACGTCTACGCGAGCACTCGCGAGGACGAGCTCGCGCTCGTGGATTGGAACGACGACCAGAAGGCAGCGTTCGTACGCCAGCAGTTCGAGGCTCAGCGCCACCACTACCGCGAGCACTATCCGACAGCGACGCTGGGCCTGATCGTGGTCGACGGCGAGCCGGCCGGACGCCTCTACGTCGATCGCTGGCCCAGCGAGATCCGAGTCGTCGACATCGCCCTCCTACCCCCCTACCGCGGCCAGGGCATCGGCGAGACGCTGCTGCGCGACCTGCAGACAGAGGGCGCGGCATCGAGCCGACCGGTGACGATTCACGTCGAGCGCTTCAACCCCGCGCAACGACTGCATGCGCGCCTCGGATTCGTGACCGCGGACGACACGGGGCCGGTTCATGTGCTGATGAGGTGGACACCCGCGTCTACATGAACACGGCCTCGTAGAGCATCCCGGCGTCGTCGGGACCGATCGGCACCAGGAACATCTCGAGCACCCCCATCTCGTCGTGCTCGAGGCGGCGGATTCGCTGCTCCAGCACGGGCTGCCGCGGCCCACGAAGCACCACCGAAAAGGCCGCTCGGGATCCGGGGCGTGCGGAGGCCTGCTGTCCCGTGACCTCAATCAGTTCACACTCGACCGACTCATCCGCAAGGCGAAAGGCCGTGCCGGTATGGGTCCTGAAGTCCTCGGCGGTCAACGCGTCGAGCGGTCGGGGTTCGAGCACGTGCGGATCCTACCCGCGCCGCTCAAACGCGCGCGAGTTCCCGCAATCCTGCCGCCACGTTATCCAAACCACGTAGGGCCGCTGCGAGGCGGCCCCACGCGGTGCCGTGGTGCGCGTCTAGGCCCCCGCGAGCGATGCGCTCTCGGCCGCCCGCTTGGTTATCGCCTGGAGCGTGCGGACGGTCGTCTCAACGTCGTCGAGTTCGAACTGGCTCAGTAACTCGGTACTCGGGCCGGAGATGTATTCCCGGAGGCTGCGGTGAAGAGCCGCACCTTCAGGTGTGAGATCGACGTGAGCGTCGCCGTCGATCAGACCGTCCGATTGGAGCCGAGCGAGCAGCTCGCCGGTTGAGTCGGCGTCGAGATTCGGCGAGCCTTCCAGCAGGCTCGAGAGCTCGTCGCGGGCGAGGCCGGGGCCACGCGTCGCGATCAGCTGGAGCGCGTACCAGGTTTCGGGCTTCGTGTCTCGCTTCGCGAGATGCTCGCGCAGGACGGTCGTCAGGGTACGCTCGGCGAACGCGAGCGCCTGGCCGAACTGGCCGTAGACCGCTTGTGGAGTGGACATGCTTCCCTTCCTTTTACTAGGATCGACAGGTGCCTGTCCAGCCTACCACAGTGGACAGGTGCCTGTCTATTTGGTGAGAACTCAAGAAAACCAACCGATGACCGCGGCGGACCTGCCTGCACGCCCGCTGATAGGGCTCTTGCTGCGGCTGGTCTACCAGCAGTACGCGCACGACATCGATGCAGCGCTCCGCGAAGCCGGCTTCGACGACATCCGCCCTGCGGCGGCAAACGTGTTCCCGTTCGTACCGCCGGAAGGCATCACGGTCTCGGAGCTCGCCAAGCTCACGCGCGTGCGCAAGCAGACGATGGCCCAGGCGGTAGATCAGCTCGAGCGGACCGGCTACGTCGAACGGCGCCCGAACCCGCGGGACCGCCGCTCCCGGCTGGTGTGCCTGACCGAGCGAGGCATGTCAGTTCCGCCGGTCACGCACGCCGCCGCCGAGCGCGTCGAGCAGCGCTGGGCAGAGTTGACAAGTAAAGAGGAACTCGAGGCGCTGCGAGGCGGGCTGCTCCGTCTGCTGACCGAGCTTCGCGAGCAGTAGCTCTCCCGGGCCGCTCCTCCGGCGGACGGGACCTGCTGTGGTTGGAGGACGGCCGGTTGCATGCGTAATCATGTGTCAGATGCGGACGGTGACGCTCGTACAGGCTGCGACGAGCGCCGGGGGCTACGCGCCGGGTCAGGAACAAGGTCCTGGCGCGCTGCTCGACGCTGGCCTGCTCGAGCGATTTCAAGCCGCGGGCGTGGCGGTGCATCGTGGAGGGCGCGTGACCCCGTGTGACCTGCTCAGCGAACTGTTCTCCGACGCTCGTGTGCGCGGCTCACCGTAACCGAGTTCAACCCCCACCACGGAGCTACGGACGGGAGCACCACCCAACGGCTGATCGAGATCCTCGTGAACTGCCTCCGCTAGCGAGCATCGATGGATGCATGCCGGATTCAGTCATGGATGCTTGCGTCGGCTGCGGGTAGCGGCCTTTCGGTCCTCGATCCATGCCTGTTCGCGAGCGAGCTTTCGCCACGCGGCGATTCGCTGCTCGTCCACGTCGTTCCGGACCGCGCAGCCTGGCTCGGCGTCGTGAGCGCAATCGTTGAAGCGGCAATTGACGGAGGCGGCCTCGATGTCAGCGAAGGCCCCGTCGGCGCTGTCCCAAAGACCGACCTCGCGGATCCCGGGCGTGTCGATCAGCAGTGCGCCGCCCGGCAAGGCAAGCAGCTCGCGGATGACTGTCGTATGTCGTCCACGACCGTCGTACTCCCGGACCGCGCCGGTGGCTTGCCGATCGGCGCCGAGCAGAGAGTTCGCGAGCGTCGACTTGCCGGCTCCAGATGCGCCCAACAGCACTGCGGTCGCCCCGCACGTCAATATCGAGCGCACTGCGCCAAGCCCTTCACCAGTGGTTGCCCCGACGGTGATCGCATCGGTCAGGCCGACCTGTCGCGCGAGTGGGGTCGCAGCTTGCCAAGCGTCCGGGTCGAGGTCTGCTTTCGTGAGGATGAGGGCGGACGGAACACCTCCGGCCGCGGCCAGGGCCACGAAACGCTCGATCCGCCGCGGGTTCGGGTTGGGCAGAGCCTCGATGATCAGCGCGAGATCGACGTTGGCCGCGAGGACTTGTGCGCGGCTGACGGGACCGGCTGCGCGACGCACGATGGTGCCACGCCGCTCCAATACGGCGACGATCGTGCCATCAGTGTCGAGCGCGACCCAATCGCCAGTGACGGGCGGACCTTCCATCGAGCGTCGCAACCGGCCACGAGCCGGAACGAGCCGTACCTGCTGCTCCTCGCCGGGCGTCGCCACCAACCATCGCTCTGTGTATTGGGCGAGCACGCGGACCGCGGTCAGGCAGTCCATGCCGAGAGCGGTCAACTCGGCGTTGAGATCGGTCCGTCGGTCGACGCCGACATCCGAATGTTGCATCTTAGAAAGCTCCTACTTCGCAGGGAAACGGACGCTGGGCCCCACCGCACACGCTGCACGTGCGGCGGGTTGGTTAGGCGTCCGTGTCGAAGGTGCGAAGCGAAAGGTGCATACCCCCACCTTAGCGACTCGTGCTCGACGATGGCGCGGCAATCGACGACTCAAAGAACACGTGGCGTGGGCTAACGCCAACCCGGCCTGAAGCCGCGCTCGCCGAACCTGCTACGAACCCGTCGCGGCGAGCAGCCGTTTGAGCAGTTCAGGCGATGTGGCTAGCCTGACGCCATTGATAGGCCGCGGAGTTGAGGGCGTCATCATGCCGGGCACTCGCTGGATCAAGGTTGACGCGACGATCGTTGAATGCTTCCGGGCGTGGGGCGAGCCGCGGACTGCGACTCACCCTTGGTTCGAAATCATCGCCGACATCAAGATCTCTGGAGCGGGAGTACAGCGTGTCAGCTGTCAGCAGAAGCTGAACGGTCGGACGTATCGTTGGCGCCCACCCGATCCTGGCGACGTTGTCGCGGCGCGCTGGGATCCTGGGCACCGCCGGCTACGCCTCGACCTGGGTGGCGACCCTCGCTACGACGAGAAGGTAATCAGGGCACTGGGGAGGACCCGTAACGCTCCGACCTGGCCTCCAACCGGCTTTGGGGACGCCGGCTAGCTGCGATCTTCGGCCGGCTGGCGCAACTGGCCCAGGCGATGCTACGAGCCGCCTGTGCTACGGAAGTAGATAACCGTCTAGCCAATCGTAGATTCTTGCGTCCCGGATTCCGAGGCCCATCGGCTCGCAGTGGCGGTTTGCGCCTTCCGCGGCCGT
>DATNKY010000743.1:0-4686 GCA_035603155.1 Solirubrobacteraceae bacterium | reverse complement strand
GGGTGTCCTGCCGCCCCGCCACCACCGGCGCGTGCGAGAGGATCGGGATCACGTACCGCGAGAGGTCGGCCGGCAGGTCGGCGCGCGCGAACCATGCGGCCGCATCGAGCTCGCCACGGTCGATCCTGATGGGCGTGTCGGGCTCGATCTCGGCCCGGTAGCAATGGATCGTGTCTCGGCGGTGGTCCATCGTCCCTCGGATCTCGCCGATCTTGACCCAGTCTGGCCAGCCGAGGCCGAGTTCCTCGTCCATCTCGCGGCGGGCGGTCTCGAGTGGCGGCTCTCCGCGCTTGATCGCGCCACCCGGGAGGTCCCAGTGGCGACGCCCATAGGTATGGCGCACGAGGAGCACACGATCACCGGTTGTCAGCACGCACTTGACGCCACTTTTGCTCGGCCGCCACAGGAACCACACGACCTGCAGCACGCGGTATCCGACGCGGTAGATCAGCCGGCGGATCGGGACAGGAAGCTTCATGCAATCAGCGTAAGCCCTGCGACCGGCGTCGATTTGACCAGTTCGCTGTCGTGTCGATCGGGCCTCGAATCGTGCACCTCTGAGGATTGACTATCATCGCTTCGAGCCGCGCGCGATCCGCGCGGCTTGTGCGTGCCATGAAGACCTACGTAGCCACACCTGCAGACCGAGAGCGAAACTGGCTCGTCGTCGACGCGACCGGGCAGACGCTCGGCCGGCTCGCGACGCAGATCGCCGATGCGCTGCGCGGAAAGCGCAAGCCGACCTACACCCCGCACGTCGACACGGGTGACTTCGTGATCGTCGTCAACGCGGAGAAGATCTCGGTCACGGGCAACAAGATGTCCGACAAGCGCTACTACCGACACTCGGGCTACCCGGGCGGTCTGAAGTCCCGCACGCTGGCCGAGATGCTCGACCGGCGACCGGAGGAGGTCATCCGGATCGCAGTCAAGGGCATGCTCCCCCGCAACCGGCTGGCGCGCAAGCAGCTGACAAAACTCAAGGTGTACGCCGGTCCCGAGCACCCGCACGCCGCCCAGCAGCCTCAACCGATGGAGATTGCGTCGTGACCGAAGCGGAGCACCCCGAGGACCAGCAGCGCAACGAGGAGGCCCAGCCTCCCGCAGAGGAGCAGCCTTCGCCGCAGGCCGAGGAGCCCGCTCCTCCCGCCACGCCGCAGGCCGAACAGCCCGCTGAGGCTGAAGAGCCGGCTGCTCCCGCCACGCCGCAGGCTGAGGAGCCCTCGCAGGCCGAGGAGCCCGCTGCTCCCGCCACGCCGCAGGCCGAACAGCCCGCTGAGGCTGAGGAGCCCGCACCGGCCCAGGCCTCTGAACCCGCTCGCGAGCCCGCTCCCGCAGCGCCCCAGGCCGCGGACGAGACCGCCGACGCGCCGGAACCGACGCCGGCGGCAGCTCCAGCGGCCCAGGCGCCCGAGCAGACGCCCGCGCCGGCCGCCGACGCCGCCGGACAGACGCCCGCGCCGGCCGCCGACGCCGCCGAGCAGACGCCCGCGCCGGCCGCCGAGGACGGCGAGGACATCGAGGTCGCTCCGCGTCAGCGTCCCGAGATCCCGGGCGCGGACCTCATCCCCGACATCGTCTCCGAGGGCGACGAGTTCCTCGACGCCGAGGCTCGCGCTGCCGCCGAGGCCGACGCCGAAGAGGCCGCTCGCACGCAGGACGATCAGTCCGAGGAGGAGATAGCGCGGCCGATCGCCGACGCGGCGATCGACCTTGCTGCCGGCGCGCGCTACACGGCGACCGGGAAGCGCAAGACGGCCGTTGCCCGCGTGATTCTCAAGCCTGGCACCGGTACATACTCGATCAACGGCAAGGATCTCGACAGTTCGTTCCCGCGTGACACGCTGCGCCGCGTCATCCGCCAGCCGCTCGAGACGGTCGGCTACGACGAGCGGATGGACGTCGTAGCACGGATGCACGGCGGGGGCATTTCGGCTCAGGCGGGAGCGCTTCGGCACGGGATCTCCCGGGCCCTGATCGTCGCCGACCCGAACCTCCGCGGCGAGCTCAAGCGCCGCGGCTTTTTGACGCGCGATCCGCGCGTCAAGGAGCGCAAGAAGGCCGGCCTCAAGAAGGCCCGCAAGCGCCCGCAGTTCTCCAAGCGCTGACCGATCGACGCATGCCGCGCCAGCTTTTTGGCACGGATGGGGTCCGTGGCCGGGCAGGAGAGTTCCTCACGGCCGAGCTCGCGCTGGGGTTGGCCCGCGCGGCGGTCGCGCGGTCGGATCGGGAGCGGCCGCAGGTCCTGATCGTCCGCGACACGCGCGAGTCAGGCGAGATGCTCGAGTCGGCGATCGCTGCCGGCGTCACCGCCGCCGGCGGCGACGCGCTGCTCGCCGGCGTGCTCCCGACACCGGCGGCTCCGCTGCTGGTCCGCCGCCACGGCCTCGACCTCGCCGCGGTGATCTCGGCATCGCACAACCCCTATCAGGACAACGGGATCAAGCTGTTCGCCGCCGACGGCTTCAAGCTCGACGACGAGACCGAGCACGAGATCGAGGCGGCGCTTGGAGGGCCGCCGGCACCGGCCCCCGCGACGATCGGTCACGTCAAGCGGCTTCACGGTGCGCTCGAGGACTATCTGCGAGAGCTCCACACGCGGTTCTCGGCACTCGATCTCAGTGGCATGCGCGTGCTCCTGGACTGTGCCAACGGGGCGACCTACCGAGCCGCGCCGGAGATCTTCCGCCGGCTGGGCGCCGACGTCGAGGTGACGGCAGACGCTCCCGACGGACGCAACATCAACGATGGCTGCGGCTCGACCCACCTCGAAGCCGTGATCGAACGGATCGGCGCCGGCGAGCACGACGTCGCGTTCGCGTTTGACGGTGACGGCGATCGCGTGCTGGCCGTGGATGGCAACGGCAACGTCGTCGATGGCGATGAGCTGATCGCGTTGGCGGCGATTCATCTGCAGCGCCACGACCGCCTTGCCGGCCGGGGCGTGGCCGTTACCGTGATGACGAACTACGGCTTTCACACGGCGATGGCAGGCGCCGGAGTCGAGGTGGCGAGTACGGCGGTCGGCGACCGCTACGTGCTCGATGAGCTGCGCAAGCGGGGCTGGGTGCTCGGCGGCGAGCAGTCGGGCCACATCATCGATCTCGGCTTCGGGCCATCCGGAGACGGGATCGCGAGCGCCCTGTTGACCCTCGAGGCGCTCGACGGCGGGGACCTGCGCGACCGTCATGCGATGGAGAAACTCCCCCAGCGCCTCGTCAACATCGGCGCACCCGACCGAGCCGCGCTGAACCGCGCGCTCGAGGCGCCTTCGATGGTGCATGCGATCGACCGCGAGACGTCGGAGCTGAGCGGGCGCGGTCGCGTGCTGGTCAGGGCGTCCGGGACCGAGCCGCTGATCCGAGTGATGGTCGAGGCTCCGACGGCGGCCGAGACCGATGCGGTCTGCGACCGTTTGACGCTCGTCGTGGAGACGCTCCTCGAAGTCGACTAGTAATTCGGCGTCGCCGCCGGCCTTGCGCAACGGCGATTTCTGCTCCCCGCCGCGATCGGGGTTAAAATTTCCCGCCCGTCTGCCGATGGGTATCTGAAAGGCAGTCCGTGTGGGTCACCGGGCTCGAAGCCAGATCTAGGAGGGTTGACAAATGTGCGGCATCGTCGGCTACGTCGGCCCCAGAGACGTACGTGCCCTGCTCATGCAGGGACTTGAGCAGCTCGAGTACCGGGGCTACGACAGCGCTGGGATCTCAATCTTGTCGGGAGATCGGATTGACGCCGTGCGGGCCGTGGGCAACCTCAGCGCACTGCGCGCCGCGCTCAACGGTCGCGACGGCGAGCACGAGGAATCCGGCGGCGGGTCGGTCGCGGTCGCCGAGTGGCCGCAACCCGGCACCGGGATCGGACACACCCGCTGGGCGACACATGGACGCGTCACCGAGGAGAACGCGCACCCGCATTACGACACCGCTGATCGCGTCCATATTGTCGTTAACGGGATCGTCGAGAACTACGTCGAGCTCAAGCAGGAGCTGCTCGACGCCGGCGCCGTGTTCACGTCCGAGACGGATGCCGAGGTGATCGCCCACCTCGTCGCGGGATACGACGACGGAGATCTGGTCGCGGCCGTCCGCGCCGCCTACGGGCGCCTGCGCGGCCATTACGCGTTCGTTGCGATGAGCGCCGATGCGCCCGGCGTCCTGGTCGGCGCGCGCAAGGAGTGCCCGCTGATCGTCGGCCGCGGCGACGGCGAGCAGTTCATCGGCTCAGCGATCCCAGCGTTCCTTCGCGACACGCGCGACGTCCAGTACATGGGCGACGACGAGATCGTCGTGCTGACCGCGGACGGAGTCGAGTTCCAGACCGCCGACGGCGTGCCGCTCGAGCGCGAGATCGTGCGGATCGACTGGGACGCTCAGACGGCCGAGAAGCAGGGTTATGAGACGTTCATGCTCAAGGAGATCAACGAGCAGGCGGACGCCGTTGCCGAGACGCTCGGGGAGCGGGCCGCGCGCGCCGACGGCATCGATCTGGGCGATCTCGGCGAGATCGACGATCAGCTTCTGCGGCGGATCCGGCGCGTCGTGATCGTCGCGTGCGGCACCGCATATCACGCGGGCCAGATCGGGCGATACGCGATCGAGCAGTGGGCCCGGATCCCGGTCGAGACCGACATCGCGTCCGAGTACCGCTACCGCAACCCGGTGGTCGGCAGCGACGATCTTGTGA
>DATNKY010000391.1:0-3171 GCA_035603155.1 Solirubrobacteraceae bacterium | reverse complement strand
CCCGCCGTTGCGACCGCGCGCGAGCCGGCTCGCGCCGGCGCGCACAGGCCGGCCGGGGTCGCGGCCGTCAAGCGAGGGCTCAAAGGTCTGGTGGCAGCCAAGGGGGGCCCACCGGGGGCGATCGCCACGCTGTACCGAAATGGCCGTCTGACGACGATCAGCGTCGGCCGTGCCAACGTAAAGCGCCGGGGAGCGCCGCGCGCGACCGACCACATGCGGATCGCGAGCGTCGCCAAGGCGTACAGCGGCGCGGTCGTGCTGCACCTCGTGGGACACGGCCTGCTCGGGCTCAACGACACGATCGGCAAGCGGCTGCCGAGCCTCCCAGCCGCTTGGGGGGCGGTCACGATCCGCCAGATGCTCGACCACACGAGCGGCCTGCCCAACTACACGGACTCCGACGGCTTCAAGCAGCAGGTGGACAAGGACCCGAGCGGGTTCGTCGCGCCGACCACGGTGATCAGTTGGGTGCGGTCGCAGGGTCTGAACTTCACGCCCGGCTCGAGCTATGAGTACTCGAACACCGACAACATCGTGCTCGGGCTGATCGCGCAGGAGGTGACGGGCGAGTCGTACGGGACGCTGCTGGCGAAGATCGTGTTCGGCCCCGCGAGGCTGCGGCAGACGAGCCTGCCGACGACCACCCTGACACTCGCGAAACCGTTCATCCACGGCTACGTCGTGGTCCCCGGCTCCAAGCCGACCGATGTGACCACGTTCCTGAGCCCGAGCGGGGCATGGGCGTCAGGCGGGATCGCCTCGACCCCGGCGGACCTCAACAGGTTCATGCGCAACTACCTCGCGCGGACCTTCTTCGGCAGCGCCGAGCAGCGTGCGCAGATGCAGTTCGTGGCGGGCTCCTCGAGCCCCCCCGGGCCGGGGACCAACTCCGCCGGGCTCGCGATCTTCCGCTACCGGACGAGGTGCGGGACCGTCTACGGCCACACCGGGAACTTCCCCGGCTACACGCAGTTCGCGGCGGCGACCCGCAACGGCAAGCGCGCGGTCACGACCTCGCTCAACATCCCGGCGCCGACCGGCGCGCTGCTGGCGCGGCTGCGCTCGGTGCAGACCACGGCCGTCTGCGCGCTGCTTCGCAAATAGTCATCCGCCGGGGTCGCTGGCGAGCGTACCCGCGGCGTGGTAGACCTCAACGCCCATGGTGAGCGCGATCGGGACCTCCGCGCAGCAGGTCGATCGTCCGGCGGCGCTCGACGCGCCGACGATGTGCGAGGCATTCCAGATGACCGCCGCAGCGCGCGCCGATCAGGTCGCGCTGCGGACGCTCGGAGATCAGACGACGATCACCTTCGGCGAGTACCTGGATCGCGTTCGCAGGCTGGCGGGCGGGCTCCAGGCACTTGGCGTCGGTCGCGGCGACACGGTCGGCCTGATGCTTGCCAACCGGCCCGAATTCCATCTCCTCGACACAGCCGCGATGCACCTCGGCGCGGCTCCGTTCTCGATCTACAACACCTCGTCGCCGGAGCAGATCGCGTTCCTGCTCGGCGACGCTCGCTGCACCGTCGTCGCGGTCCAGGCCGCGTTCGCCGACAGGATGCGTGACGCGATCGAGCGGACGCCGACTGTCGAGCACTTGATCCTGCTCGACGCCGAGCTCGACGGGGCGCTGACGCTCGAACAGGTGCAGTCCGGCGCGCCCGAGGGTTTCGACTTCGACGCGGCGTGGCGTGCGGTGACGCCCGATGACCTCGTGACGCTGATCTACACGTCGGGGACTACCGGGCCCCCGAAGGGAGTGCAGCTCACGCACGCCAACGAGCTCGCGCAGTTCCGCGCCCTCGACGCCGCGGCACCGCAATGGCGCGCGAAGGGAGGATCGGTGATCTCGTACCTACCGACGGCGCACATCGCCGATCGGTCGCTGTCTCACTACGAGCAGATGATCTCCGGCGTGACGATCACCACCTGCCCTGATCCGACGCAGGTGTTCGCACACACGATCGACGCACGGCCGACGCGCTTCGGCGGCGTGCCACGCGTGTGGGAGAAGCTCAAAGCGGCGCTCGAAGCGTCGATCGCCGCCGAGCCCGACGAGGGAAAGCGAGCCGCGACGCGGGCGGCGATCGAATTGGGGCTACGCAAGGTTCGCGCCGAGCAGGCCGGCGAGCCGGTCCCGGCTGAGCTCGCGCAAGCGTGGGCGCAAGCCGACGCGGCCGTCTTCTCAACTATCCGAGCGCGGCTCGGCTTTGACCGCTGCGAGTCCTACATGATCGGCGCCGCGCCCGCCCCGCTCGAGCTGTTCGAGTTCTTCGCGGCGATCGGGATCCCGATCTGCGAGGTATGGGGGATGTCCGAGATCTCGTGCGTGGGCACCCTTGTCCCGCCCGACGGACTGCGGTTCGGCACCGTCGGCAGGGCGCTGCCCGGGGTGGACCTCAAGCTCGCCGACGACGGGGAGCTGCTCGTCCGCGGGCCGACCGTGATGGCCGGCTATCGCAACCAGCCGACACAGACCGACGAGGCGGTCGATTCCGACGGTTGGCTGCGCACCGGCGACGTCGGCTCGCTCGACGGCGACGGTTACCTGCGGATCATCGACCGCAAGAAGGAGCTGATCATCAACGCGGCGGGCAAGAACATGTCACCGGCGAACATCGAGCAGCAGCTCAAGCAGGGAAGCGCGCTGATCGGGCAGGCGATCGCGGTCGGCGACAGCCGCCCCTACAACGTCGCGCTGCTCGTGCTCGATCCGGACGCCTGCGGCGCGTTCGCGGCGCAGCATGGGATCGCGGACGCGTCGATCGCGGCGATGTCAACCGAGCCGGCGGTGCTCGTCGAGGTGGCCGAGGGCGTGGGGCGCGCCAACTCGCACCTGAGCCGCGTCGAGCAGATCAAGCGCTTCAAGGTGCTCGACCGCGACTGGCCTCCGGCCGGCGACGAGCTCACGCCGACGATGAAGCTGCGGCGCAAGCCGATCCTCGCCAAGTACGCGTCCGAGATCGACGCGCTCTACGCGGGCGGGTGAACCGCCCGGCGCCCGCGCTGGTACGCTTTGCTGCGGTGGCTCTGTGCCTCGATCTCCGACTTCTTCTCCTCCCCCCTCGGGGGGAATAGCGCGTGGGCGGCCGCACGTAGCCGCGAGACCATCACCGAGAGAAGCGAAGTTCTAGACACAAGGAGGCGTCATGACCAAGCCTGAGGACCCAG
>DATNKY010000651.1:0-3820 GCA_035603155.1 Solirubrobacteraceae bacterium | reverse complement strand
CGAGCATGTCTTCGACGCGGACCTCGCGCAGCTGGCGGGTGACCCGCATCTGGCCCGAGCCGTCACGGAGCAGCTCGAACACGGTCGGCATCGTCCGGACTGGGATCCCGCGTGCGCGGCAGGCCATCACGACCCGCGCGCGCAGCGTCCCCGGCGCCGACGGGATCGCTATTACGACCTCGTCGGGCTCGACCTCGTCGAGCACCCGGCCGAGATCGCTCGACGTGTTGCCGACCACCTTGAGCCCGTGCTCGTCGCGGATCCCGAGCTTGCGCGGGTCGTCGTCGAGGAAGCCGACCGGACGTAGCTGCAACTCGGGGTTGCGCAACAGCTCACGGACGACCAAGCGGCCACCGTCGCCGCCGCCGATCACAAGCACCTCGCGAGCGCCCTTGCCGGCGCGCAGACTCCGGACACGGCCGTCGGTGATCAGCTGGACGGCGAATCGTGCCCCGATCAGGAACGCGAGCGACAGCAGGAAGAATCCGGAGATCACGCTGCCAGGCAGCGTGACCGCCGAGGCGGGCCCGCTGACGACCCTGAGATGGGCAGCGTGGTGGTGGTGGCGCGGGACCAGGACCGTGTGCGTGGTCGGGGCGATCACCGGGTGCAGCAGCGCGATCGCGCCGACGACGACGACCGTCCCGACGATCACCGCCTTGAGCACGGCCTCGTAGTCGCGTTGCCCGACGTACCGCCACAGCCGCTGGTACTGCCCGAACGCCGTCAGCGCGACGAGGGTGACGACGACCGCCCAGCCGATCGTCTGGTCGAGCAGGTCTCCATAAGGGCCCTTCGGCGGCCCCTCGAACCGGAGCCAGAAGGCCAGGAAATATGCCAACGCGACCAGAACACCGTCGACCACCAGCTGGGGGACTGCGTGGCGGTGGACGGGAAAGGCCGCGGATCGTATCCGCCGGCGCATGCGGGCCAGATTGTAATCGGGGTTGCTTGAAGCTCCGCTAAGAGCGGGCCTTCTGGATCAGGACGCCGCCGGGGTGAAATGCCGTCGGCACGTACAGGTCATTGATCTTCGAGCAACGGGCGATCAGCGCCGGCGACCCGTTGATCTTGTTCGACCGATAGGACTTGATCGCCCACCCGTTCGGAAGCGGGATGAAGTTGAGGATCGGGTACTTGCGCGTGTTGATCTCCCAGGAGGGGCGGTGGCCGACGACGCCGGTGTTCAGGTGCGTGTACCAGGCCATGATGCTCACGTATTCGACGTTGACGACCGGGTGCCCGCATGCGAGCACGCTCTTGTAGCCGCCGAGGGCGTTGATCGTCGCCGCAAGCTTGTTGATCTCGGTCGTCCGCATCCGCTCGTGGAAGACGTCCTTGTGCTCGGCTCGGACCTGGGACAACGCGCCCGGGAGCATGGTCAAGAACAACACGGCGACGAGGGGCACACCGGCCCAGCTCGGCAGCCGCCGATCGATCTTCGATGCGTCGAGCAGCAGCCAGCCGGCCGCAATCCCGGCCAGGACGCCGGTGAGGGCTCCGGCCTCGAACAGGTACCGCGGGACACCGGGGAAGCCGTGCAGCGCGAAGGCGATCTCGACGACTACCCAGCCGAGCGCCATCGCGCCCAGGGTCAGAACCGTGTAGTTGCGGCGCAGCGCGGCGAGCACGACCGCGAGCAGCGCCGCGAGCTCGACCGGCAGGTAGTTGAGCGCGGTGAAGCGGTCCCACGTGCATGTGATCTTGCTGGTGGTGCATTCACGCGGTGACTCGAGCGCGAGCTGACCGGCGATGTTCGGCCGGTGGTTGGTGATCGTGGGCACGCCGAACCAGAGGAACGCGTTGATGAGCGCACCGGCGACGACCTGCCAGCGCATCTTCGGCAGCTTGATCCACAGCCAGATCCCGTACAGCCCCACGAACGGCCACACCTCCGGGCGACCGAGCGCGGCCAGCGCGCCGAGCCACCACGCCCACCCGTAACGGCGGTTGAGGAAGGAGTCGATCGCCGCCAGGCAGAAGGTCACCAGCATCGGGTCCGACTGCACGCTCATCACGTAGTGGAAGTAGTCCTGGATCCCGAGCACGAACGCGCCCGCGAACACCGCCGCGATCCACGCGGCGTAGCGGTGCTCGGAGTCGGCGGCGGTCAGCTTGAACGCGATCCGCCCGCCGAACACCGCGCCGGCGAGCGCCACCGAGACCGACGTCAGCATCCAGAGCCACAGGGCGAAGTGGCCGAAGATCGCGTACGGCACGTTGAACAGGTAGGTGAACGGCTTCCACGAAGGGGCGCCGCCGAGGTTCAGCGTCCCGCGGAGGGTCTGATAGCCCCAGTCGAGCCATCCGTACGGGTCGTACCCCGGCCGGGTTCGGAGGATCAGGATCAGCAGCCCGGACACGATCACGATCCCGGCCGCCACGAACCACCAGACGTAGCGCCTCAGGAACGGGCGGTCGTCGCCGGGCTTGGATCCCGGCGCCGAACTGCCGTCCCCGGTGGGGGGGATTCGGTGCGTCTCTAGCGTGGTGTCTGACACGAGGCGCAACGGAAAGTACCAGCCCCGCGGACCAGATCCTGCCCGTTGAGCGCCGCGGCCGACCGGCCGCTAACCGCACCCACACAAACCGGGGCCGACGCTCAGCGCCCGCCGACGGGGCTGATCAGGAGGTCGGTGAGCAGCGCCGGATCGCGCCGGATTCGCCCCTCGGACGGGCCGTCGGGGCGCTCCCGCTTGACCGGCGCCACCTCCCGCGCGCTGACCAGACGGCGCAACCGGCCGTCGGCGATCAGCCGTTCGTCGACGGCCCCGAGACGGCCTTCGAAGACCGTGAACACAGGTGTGCCGAGCGCGACCGCCTCGCGGTTCATCGTGCCGCCCGCCGATACGACCAGGTCCGCATAGGCGATCAGCGACTGCGCGTCGATCGCGCGCTCCGGGATCACGAAACCGCCCGCCCGGACGAGCTCCGCGCGCTGTTCGGCGGTGCGGGGCAGGACCACCGCCTGCGAGCCGCGCAGCCGTTCGAGCACCTGGCCGAACAGGTCGTTCTCGAACCGGTGATAGAGCGACACCTCTGGCGGCGTGCGGACGACTGTGATCGGAGCGTCGCGGTCGAGTCCGAGCTCTGAGACCACCGCGGGGTCGGGCTCGAAGTCGGCCAGGTAGTACTCCTCCTTGAGGCCCGGATACGCGTGCAGCTTGCCGCGCGCGCCGTATCGGTACAGGCGCTCGGGCGGGATCGCATCGGGCACCACGACGGCGGCGGCGAGGCGGCAGTTGACGGTGTGCTGGACCTTCGCCCACTCGTAGTCGAACGTCGTCGATGAGGGGATTCTCAGAATCGCGGCGGCGACGGTGATGTCGTTGGAGCCGTGGCCGAGGGCGAGGTCGAAGTCGCGCCCGCGCGCCCAGTGCACGAGCGCTCGCGACCGGGCTGCCAGGCCGCGCGCCTTGTCCACGAGCCCGGCCCCGCGGTGGCGTCCGATCGCGGTGTGCTCGATCTCGAACCGCTGTAACAGCCCGAGCGTCTGGGCGAAATCACGCGCAGTGACCTGTACCGAATGGCCGCGGGCACGCAGTTGCTCGATCACCGGGCGCATCACGAGCACGTGCGGTGAATTGGTCAGGTCGACCCAGACGCGCAAGCGTGAGACCCTAGCCGCTGCGAACGCCGCCGCGCTCGCGCCGAGCCGACGCGAGGCGCGCCACGCGGCTGAGGCTCGCGAAGCCCGTACGGGCTGCCCGTTTGACCGCTACGCTTGGTCTCTCTTGCTGTTGACCTTCGCCTCATTGACCGAGCCTCTGGTTCGGCTGGCGACGCAGCTGATCTCGGATCTCGGGCTCGCGGGCGTCGC
>DATNKY010000674.1:0-9250 GCA_035603155.1 Solirubrobacteraceae bacterium | reverse complement strand
GCGCCCGCCTCGCGCGCCGTCCAGCAGTCGATCGAGCGCCTCCCGCTCACGTTCGCGGCCGATCAACTGCGCGCCTGACCGCAGGGCCGGTGGCGACACTCCGTTCATTGCGTCGAGAGTCGATGCGCGAGCTGTGTGCGTGACTCGATGTCGAGCTTGCGGAACGCCTTGCGAAGGTGGTACTCCACGGTACTCGCGCTGATGAACAGTCGAGCCGCGATCTCCCGGTTGGTGTGGCCTTCCGCCGCCAGGCGGGCGATCTGCGCTTCCTGCGGAGTGAGCTGGTCCCGCGTATCCACCGTTCGTTTGCGGGCACGCTCCCCTGTCGCCTGGAGCTCGAGCCGTGCGCGCTCGGCGAACGCCTCCACTCCACGGTCTGTGAATAGCTCGTGAGCGGTCCGCAGCTGCTCGCGAGCGTCCAGCCGCCGGTGCTCGCGCCGCAGCCATTCGCCGTAGAGGAGATGCGCGCGTGCAAGCTCGGGCGCAAGCCGCGTGCGGCCTAGTCGTTCGATCGCTTCGCGGTACAGCGCTTCGGCCGCGTCGCCGTCTGTCAGCAACGCTTTCGAGCGGGCCGCGATCCCCAGTCCCCAGTCGGTGCCGGCGACGGTGGTGTCCTGCGTGAGGCGCTCGAGGGCACGGGCGGCATCACCCGGCTTCCCGCTTCGGCTGGCGGCCTCGATCAGCTCGGCCAGCGCCCAGCTGGATATGAACAGCTCCGGCGTGTCGTCACTTGCCCGCCGGGCTGCAACCACCGCCTCGCCGTAGCGTCCGAGGCCGTTGAACAGGATCGCCTTCACGAACTCGCCCCATTGGACGGCGAATCCCTGACCCACGGCGGCAGCGTCGTTGATCGCCGACTCGAGCAGCGCGGACGCGTCAGCTTCCCGACCCTGGAGAGCGGCGAGCAGCATCGCCGCGTAAGGCGCGAGACGGGTCCCCGTCGCCTCGACGATCGCATCGGCCTCCGCGGTCGCTTCCGCGGCCTTCGCAAACTCGCCCGACCATGCGTCGATGACCGCGCCTGTAATCAGCCCCATTGGCAGCCGAGCCAGTGCGCCCGCCTCCCGTGCCAGTTCGAGCTGACGCGCGTTGATTGCGTGCCAGCTCTCGTCGTCCCACAGAACGTAGGACGGTATCGGGGGCAACGCGGTCCACCGGAAGCTGTTCTCGGCCGGAATCTGTGCCGCGGCAAAAGCGTCCGATGCGCGCCGCAGCGCCATTGCCGCTGCTGCGCGTCCCTCGGTGATCAGCAGAGCAAGTCCGTCCAGCAGCAGATCGAATGGCTGCGACGGGTGTGTTGACGCCGGAGCCGCCCTCGCCGCGCGCGAGACCTCGAGCAGATCACCGGCGGTGGCCAGACTGCCTGCGAACCACGCTGCGCCCCACGCGTCCAAGTAAGTCTCTCGCGCCAGGTCCACATCGAACTGCTCTAACCGCATGGCAGCACTCAACAGGAGAGGCGGCGCGTCACTGCCAATGTTGGATGAGAACGCGATCTGTCCGCGGAGCAGCTCTGCCCGGGTCTGCTGCAGCTCGTCCGCGGAGCCTGCTTCGGCTATGGGAAGGAGCTTCAGCGCCTCATCGAACGCGCCGGCGTACAGATTCGCCTGCGCGGCGGCAAGCGCCCGGTCCGCCCTTCGCGCCGGGTCACCCGTCAATGCAATCGAACGCTCCAGAAATGCCGCCGCAGCGGCCAGCCCACCCCGTGCCTGGGCACGCGCCGCTGAGCGCTCCAGCTCACGCGCCACCTCCTCGTCGGGCATGGTTGCCGCCTGCGCGCGGTGCCACGCGCGCCGATCCGGGTCGACCTCCGGGTCGGTCGCTTCTGCGAGTGCGCGGTGGACGGCGCGTCGCTCACTCAGCTCGGCAGCTCCATAGACGGCCGAGCGAACCAGCGGGTGGCGAAACATCACGCGGGGGGAGAGAGCCAACAGGTCCTCCGATTCGACGGTGTGCGCAGCTGACTCCGGAATGCCGAGCCGCTCAGCCGCGCGCCACACCAGCGCCGGATCGCCGACCGGGTCCGCTGCTGCCACCAGCAGCAAGCGGCGCTCATCCTGAGAAAGCCTCGCGAGCCGCCGTGTATACCCATCCTCGATGCTGGCGGCGAGGGGCACCGTGGCCGGCACGCCAAACCCGCCCGCGAGCTGTGTCGGGCTCAACCCGCGCGGCAGCTCCAACAGGGCGAGTGGATTCCCGCGCGTCTCGGCGACGATCCGCTCCAGCACGCGCTCATCCAACCGGGCCGGCAACACGGACTCCAACAGCGCTCGCGCATCGCGACGACCCAATGGCTCGACGTGAAGCGACGGAAGACCCCTGAGCGCGTCATCGACCTGGCGCGCGGCGAACACGAGCGCGATCTTCTCCGCCAACAGGCGGCGAGCGACGAACGCGAGCACCCGCGTGGAGGCGCGGTCGAGCCAATGCGCGTCATCGACAACCGCCAGGAGTGGCTGCTCCTCCGCGGCGTCGGCCAGCAGGCCGAGGACCGCCAGTCCGATCAGGAACGGATTCGGCGCTGGCCCCGTGATGAGTCCGAACGCAACGCCAAGCGCGTCGTGCTGCGGCTGCGGGAGACGCGCCATCAGCTCGAAAAATGGGGAACACAGCTGCTGCGCCGCTGCGAACGGGAGCTCCATGTCCGCTTCGACGCCGGACGTCCGAGCGATCCGAAAGTCGCGCGCAGTCCCGACCGCGTAATCGAGCAGCGCCGTCTTGCCGACGCCCGCATCGCCGTCGGTCACCAACGCACCGCCGCGCCCGCCGCGCACGCCGTCCAGGAGTCGGTCGAGCACCTCCTGCTCGCGTTCCCGGCCGACCAACTGCCCTGGAGACGACAGAACCGGTCCGCTCATTTCGCGTAAGCATGACTCAGCACGACGCTCGGGTCCCAACTAAGGAATTCAAGGATTCGAATGCCTCGTGGTTGCGCCAGGCTCCGATGCCTGTGCAGGGCAATGACGAAGCGAGCAGCCGGTGAGTATGGCGGACCCGCGTCCGCGCACGGCCGACGCGCTTGCGGACTGTGCTCCGATTCCCGCGTCGGCGTTCGGCCCTGCGCTCAACGAGCAGGGGTACTACGTGGGGCGAGTCGAGGGGAACTTCTACTGGGTCACGAACGGGACCTACCAGTGCGCATTCCTGACGACATCCGATGGCGTCGTCCTGTTCGACGCACCTCCGAGCATCGGTCACAACATCCAGCGGGCCGTGAACGAGGTCGCCGCCGCCAACGGCGTCAGCAACAGGGTGACCCATCTGGTGTATTCCCATCACCACGCCGATCACGCCGGCGCGTCCTCGCTGTTCGGCCGGAACGTCGCTCGAATCGGCCACGATGAAACGCGAAAGCTGCTGCTGCGTGACGACGACCCCGCGAGACCCGCACCAGAGGAGACCTTCCAGGACTGCCACGCGCTCGAGATCGGAGGCGAACGCATCGAACTCGCCTGGCACGGGTCCAATCACTCGCCGGACAACATCTTCATCCATCTGCCCGACCACGACGCGCTGATGCTCGTCGACGTCGTCAACCCGGGCTGGGCGCCGGTTTGCCAGAGCAGCCTCACCGAGAACGTGCCCGGCTACATCGAGGCCCCGGCCACCGCGCTCACCTACTCGTGGAAGCACTTCATCGGCGGCCACATGGGCCGGCTCGGCACCCGCGACGACATCGCCGTGCACCAGCAGTACATCGCCGACATCGCCGCCAGCTCGAGGGCCGCGCTCGACACTGTCGACGCCACGCCGTACTTCGTCAAGTACGGCGAGAACACCGCCGCCGCCGTCGGCGTCTATCTGGACGCAGTCACGGCTGCGGCGGCAACGCCCGTGATTGAGAAGTACACCGGCGTGCTTGCAGCAGCCGACGTATTAACGACCGGCACGACCTTCCAGATGATGCAGTCGATCCGCCTCGACCTGGGCTACGACTCCAAGGTTCACCCATGACCGCGGCGATGCCCGGTACGACTGACCGCGACGTTGCATGAGCGCTGCTGCCGACCCGGAGGCGCGAGAGTTCCTGCGGCACGCAGATCCGGTTCTCGCGCGGCTCATCGATGCGCAGCCGGACTTCCATCCGCGGGCGTGGCTCGACGAGCTACCTCCGCTTGACGCGTTCGGGACGCTCATCTTCCAGGTCGTCGGCCAGCAGCTTTCCGTCAGAGCGACGAGGACGATCGTGTCCCGTCTCCAGCAGCGGTTCGGAGGGCATCTGCCGTCACCTGCGGAGGTGCTGGCGGCAGATCCACAGGAGCTTCGCGCCAGCGGCATGTCGGGTCGCAAGGGCGAGACGCTACGAGCGCTCGCAGAACAGTTCGCCGATGGACGCCTGAGTGACGACGCGCTGTCCCGGATGACTGACGCCGAGGTCGAGGCGGCACTGACCGAGGTGCCGGGAATCGGTCCGTGGACGGCACACGGCTTCCTCCTCGTCGCTCTCGATCGGCCCGACGTACTGCTTTCCGGTGACCTCGCACTGCGCCGCGCGGTCCAACGGGCCTACGGATTCGACCACCTTCCAACCGAAGACGAGATGGTCGGAGTGGCAGAGCGCTGGCGACCGTATCGAAGCCTCGCCGTGAGCTACCTGTTCGCGTCCGAGTTCGAGAAAGGAACGTAATGGAAGCAGCCAACCAAAACCGCGTTGGAATCATCGGCGCCGGCCGCATCGGGCAGGCGATGGCGCGAACCACGCAGCGGGCCGGCCGCCCGGCCGTGGTGGCCAACAGCCGCGGCCCAGAAACGCTGGCCTCGGTGGTCTCCACGCTCGGCGATGGCGTATCGGCAGGGACCGTGGAGGAGGCAGCAGCAGAGCGGATCGTCGTCCTGGCTGTGCCCTGGCCTCGCGTCCCGGAGGCCGTCCAAGGCATCGAATGGGCCGGTCGGATCGTGATCGATGCGACGAACGACTTCGATCCGAGCGATCTCAACGGCAGGACGTCGAGTGAGGTGGTCGCCGACCTGCTTGAGCCCGCGCGCGTCGTGAAGGCGGCGAACACATTTGGAGCGGCATTGCTCGCCTCCGACCCTGACGAGGCCGGTGGCCAGCGAGTGATCTTTCTCTCGGGCGACGACGGCGACGCAAAGTCCGAGGTGGCTGCGTTATTCGATGCCGCGGGCTTCTTCACCGTCGACCTCGGCGGCCTAATCCCCGGCGGCCTGATGCAGCAGGTCGGCGGCCCGCTCGCCGGCCTCAACCTGATCCGGCTCTCATGAGCAAACTAGCCGTGGCCGGCTCGCGCAGCGCTCGCGCCACGTGACTGGTCAGATGGCTCTCTCGCCCCTGGCGGTCTGGCGGCTGCCTGCTCCTGAGTCCGACCGCCCAGCTTCCGGCGCTGGTCAAACGATCTTCCGACGACCTGACCTGATCAAGGCTGTCAACGGCGATGCCAGCATCTCGAGCTCGCCGACGACCCGGCGCGAGGCGCCCCTCGAGCCGCCGATCTCACGAGATGTCTCGGTCGCGGGGGGGCTGCTTGATCGGGATGATCTGCTGCGGTTGCTGGATCGTGCTGTGAATAAGCGGGTGACGATGATCTCGGCGCCGCCGGGGAGCGGAAAGACGTCGTTGTTGCGGACGTGGGCTGGTCGAGCGGCCAATTCTCGTCGCGTGGCGTTTGTGTCCGTCGATCGCGACGAGCGGGATCCGCAGCGGTTCTGGTCTGCGGTCCTGGACGCGGTCCGCGGGGCGGCGCGTTTGATGGGTCCTGAGGCGCAGCCTGCGACGGCCGGTGCGTTTGAGGGCGACCGGGCGTTCGACGTGGTCTTGTCGGAGTTTGCCGAGCGGCTACATCCCGTTGTGGTGGTCATTGATGATCTTCACGAGTTGAGGTCGGCTGACGCTTTCGCGCAGCTTGAGCGGTTACTGGCGGTCTTGCCGGGTTCGGCGCGGATGGTGTTGTCGTCTCGTCGGGATCCGCCGGTCAGGTTGCATCGGCTCAGGCTTGCCGGCGAGGTAGCCGAGATCCGCGCCGGGGATTTGCGGTTCAGTGAGCGCGAGACGCGCGAACTGTTGGCTGCGTCCGGGATCAGTTTGTCCGAGGCCGGTGTGGCTGCGTTGTATCGGCGTACGGAGGGTTGGGCGGCTGGTTTGCGTTTGGCGGTGATCTCGCTCAGCAGCCACCGGGATCCTGAGCGGTTCGTGGCCGAGTTCTCGGGCGGTGACAGAGCCGTCGGCGAGTATCTGCTCGCCGAGATGCTCGAACGCCAATCGAGCGAGGTCCAGGAGATGCTGTTGCGAACGTCGCTTGTCGACCGGGTCAACGGTCAGCTCGCTGACGTGTTGGCGGCCCGGTCGGGTTCGGAGCAGCTGCTCCTCGAATTGGAGGACGCCAACGCGTTTGTCGTGTCGCTCGACGCTACGCGCACGTGGTTTCGCTACCACCAGCTTTTGGCGGATTTCCTGCGCTTGGAGCTGCGTCGAACGATGGCGGGCGAGGTTGCGGATCTGCACCGTCGGGCCGCGGGTTGGTTCGCCGATCACGGGGAGGTCGTCGAGGCGGTCAGACATATGCTCGCGGCCGGTGATTGGCATGAGGGCGCCCGGCTGGTCGCAGATCACTCGTTCAGGTGGGTGCTCGACGGGCAAGCGGGAACGATCCGCGCGGTCTTGCAGGCGTTTCCTGAGGACGCGTCAGCTGATCATCCTGATCTGGCGCTGGCGCATGCGGCGGCTGAGCTGAACCGGGGGCGGTTGGAGGAGGCGGCTGCTCAGTTGGCGCTGGCCGAGTCCCACGTCCAGAGCGTTGCACCGGGTCGCCGCCGCGACCTGGCGGTGGCGATCGCGTCACTCCGGTTGGCGATGGCACGGCGTAGTGGTCAGTTCAGTGACGTGATCGAGCAAGTGAAGCTGCTCGATGCTTCGATCACGGACGAGTCGAGCGATCGGATCGCGATGAGTAGTGAGCTGCGGGGAGTCGCGCTGCTCAATCTCGGGATCGTCGAGACGTGGTCCGGGCGACTCGCCGACGCCGAGCGTCACCTCTCCGAGGGGGCTGCGCTGGCCCGGACGATCGGCCGACCGTATCTGGAGGTCGCTTGTCGCGCACATCTGGGGTTTCCCTCAAAGGCGGTCTCGGTCGCGACCGCCCGCGAGCGCGGCCTGAAGGCGGTGGCACTTGCCGAGCATTACGGCTTGAAGGATCGGCCGATACTCGCGCCCGCGCTCGGGGCGGTTGGCGGCATGGCGATCTGGATGGGCGAGTTCGACGAGGGGGAGCGCTGGCTGCGCCGCGCGTGGGAGGTCGCCGAGGCGCAGGTTGACCCGGCGGCCGCGGTGCTTTTGCACGTGGCGACGGGCATGTTGCACGTCGGTCGCGGGCAGCATCAATCGGCGCTTGAAGAATTCGCGGCGGCGGCGCAGGCGCGCTCGCTGCTCACGGGTGTGCACGCGCTCGCGCCGCGGATCATCGGATGGCTCGCGGCCACTCAGGCTCGCGTCGGAAGGGCAGACCAGGCGCGCGCGACGCTCACCGAATTCTCCGCCGATCCCGAGGAGATCGGCGCCATTTACGACGGGCAAATGAGTGCCGTTTACAACGCCCGTGCAGTGATCTGCCTGGCGGACGGGGACCCCGCCAAAGCGCTGGATGCGCTGGGGGGTGTTTTGGACATCTCGCCTGTCGTCCCCGCCTTCACGCTCGTCGAAACGCATCTGCTCGCCGGTATCGCGCACCTGGAGATGGGGGATCGCAGCGCCGCCGCGGCCGCCGCCGAGGCAGCCCTCGCGGGCGCCGAACCGGACCGGCTGATCTTCCCGTTTGTAATGACCGGCGCAGCGGAGCTGCTCGACGCGCTGCCGCGTCACGAGACGGCTCATGGCGCCCTGCTCGCCGACATCGTCGACCTGCTGCAAGGCGGGTCGGCGCCGAGCAGCGACCCAGAGCGCCTGTCGCAACCGGAGGAGCTCAGCCCGAGCGAGCTGCGCGTGCTGCGATATCTGCCGACAAACCTGACGCGGCCAGAGATCGCGCGAGAGCTCTACGTCTCCATCAACACCGTCAACACACACATCCGCAACATCTACTCCAAGCTCGGCGCGCGCGATCGCTCCGCCGCGGTTCAACACGCACGCGAGCTGCGGCTCCTCGCGACCGCGCGCACGCGAACATCAGCGAAATAGCGCGAGCGCTCACCGCGGCGCGTCGGCGAGTAGCCTCGGGGACGTGAATCACCGCATCCCGGTGATGCCGGATCACCAAGCCGTCGGACATCGTCGGCGCATGTCGAGCGCTTGCCGGCATTTCGGGGTCCTGCGTGAGGCTCTTCCTCGCGTCCACGCCGGATCAGCAGGGGCCGGGCTGCGGCGATGAGCTCGCCCGGGTCCCGTCCGCGCTCGTTCGAGTCGTTGCGGCGCCTCCCGCTCGTCGGGCGTGCGATGGACATGGGCCTCGGCCCGAGCGCGGCATCGGACCGAACGCTCAGCGCAAACGCCCGGGTCGCCGGGCTGAAGGTGACTGAGTCGGTGTGCCCGTTCTGCGCCGTCGGCTGCGGACAGCTGGTCTACACGCGGGACGGCGAGCTGGTCGACATCGAGGGCAATCCCCGCTCGCCGATAAACCAGGGCACGTTGTGCCCGAAGGGGGCGTCATCGCGCCAGCTCGTACAGCAGCCGGGAAGGCTGACGAAGGTCAGGTACCGAGCGCCAGGCGCCAGCGAATTCGTCGAACTGGAGCTCGAGCGGGCGATGGACATGATTGCCGATCGGGTGATCGCTTCGCGCGAGAGCGGCTGGCAGGAGACCGACCGCCACGGGTGGCGTGTGGACCGCACGCTGGGCTTCGCTCACCTGGGCGGGGCGACGCTGGACAACGAGGAGAACTATCTGATCAAGAAGCTGTTCGCGGCAATGGGGGCGATCCAGATCGAGAACCAGGCGCGGATATGACACAGCTCGACGGTCCCCGGTCTGGGGAGCTCGTTCGGGCGCGGCGGCGCCACCAACTTTCAGCAGGACCTGCAGAACTCCGATTGCATCGTGATCGAGGGCGGGAACATGGCCGAGGCGCACCCGGTTGGCTTCCGCTGGGTGATGAAGGCCAAGGAGCGGGGCGCGCGGGTGATTCATGTCGATCCGCGCTATGGCCGCACGAGCCAGCTGGCTGATCTGCACGTCCCGATCCGGGCGGGGACCGATGTCGCGTTCCTCGGCGGAATCATCCGCCACGTGATCGAGACTGAGTCCTACTTCAAGGAGTACGTCGTCAACTACACGAACGCGTGCGCGATCGTCGACGAGAGCTTT
>DATNKY010000132.1:0-4038 GCA_035603155.1 Solirubrobacteraceae bacterium | reverse complement strand
GGGAGCCTGTGCCGGCGGTGGCCAGAGCTTCAACCCCAGCCGGTCGCCAAGCGCGTGATGATCGCGTTCAGTCACGCGATCGAGGACGAGGCGCTAGCCCGAGCCGAGCGCCACGTCCTGTTCGGAGCCTTCCAGCGCCGGCGCTTCTACCGTCGCGAACAGTCGCGCTGGCGCGAGCTGGCGCGGGGTGCCGAGCTCGCGGTCGTGTTCGCCGACTTCGAGCGCGTCGCCCGGCCACCCGGCCGGCCGGCCGAGGTCCCGCTCGACCATTCCGATCCGCTCGGGCGGGAATGGGCGATCGTGTACGAGGGCGAACGCTCGGCCGCGTGTCTGATCGGACGCGAGCCGCCCCATTCGCGGGTCGGCGCGCGCACGGCCAAGCGCGCGTTCGAGGTCGTCTGGAGCGTCGAATCGGAGGTCGTCCACGACGCGGTGCGGCTCTGCGCCACCCTCGCGAGCGAGGCGCTCCCCGACATCTCCGAAACGCTCGCAGACCGGCTGAGAGCCGAGCCGGCGGCCCCGACCCGCGATCAGCTGCGGCTCGCCGCGGGGGTCACCAGGCGAACCCTCTCATACCTTCCATGATCTGGCGCAGGCCGGCGTCCGTAGCACCGAGCAGATGAGAGTCGCAATCGTCGGCGCCGGGATCTCGGGGCTCGTGGTCGCCCATCTGCTGCGCAGCCACCACGCGGTCACGGTGTTCGAGGCGGCCGCCTACGCCGGCGGGCACACCAACACGGTCCGAGTCGACACCGCGCACGAGACGCATCAGATCGACACCGGGTTCATGGTCTTCAACGACCGCAACTACCCCAACTTCGAGCGGCTCCTGCGCCGCCTCGGCGTCGCCTGGCAGGCGTCGGACATGAGCTTCAGCGTCAGCGAGGCGGATGGGGGATTCGAGTACTCCAGCGGCTCTCCGAACGGTCTGTACGCGACGCGCCGCAACCTCGTCACGCCCGCCTTTCACCGGATGGTCGTCGAGCTCGGTCGCTTTCACCGCGCCGCGCACAGGCTGCTCGCGCGCGACGACAGCGGGCTGACGCTGCGCGAATGGCTCGAGCAGGAGCGGTTCTCGCGCCAGTTCGTCGAGCGGCTGATCGTGCCCCAGGTGTCGGCCGTGTGGTCGGCCGATCCCCGCCAGCTGTGGAGTTTTCCGGCCCGCTTCCTGGCGCAGTTCCTGGACAACCACGGCATGCTCGGCTTCCGTGATCGTCCGCACTGGCGGGTGATCGCGGGCGGGTCGGCACGCTACGTGGACGCGTTGGTGTCGCCGTTCGCCGATCGGATCAGGCTCGGTGCCCCGGTCCGCTCGGTGACGCGCGGCGACGGCGGCGTGCTCGTGGCGGCCGCCGGGACCGAGCCGGAGCGCTTCGACCAGGTCGTGCTCGCCACCCATTCAGACCAAGCTCTGGCGCTGCTCGCGGACGCGTCCGGGCGCGAGCGCGAGATCCTCGCCGCGATCCCGTACCAGTCAAACGAGGCGGTTCTTCACACCGATGCGCGGATGCTTCCGCGCCGGCGACGGGCGTGGGCGAGCTGGAACTATCACCTGACCGATGAACCGAAGGCGGTGCCGACAATCACCTACCACATGAACCGACTGCAGTCGCTGCGCGCCGAGCGCGAGTTCTGTGTGACGCTCAACCTGACCGAGCGGATCGATCCCGACAAGGTGATCAAGCGGATCCCTTACGCCCACCCGGTGTACACGGCGCAAGGGGTCCACGCGCAGGCGCGGCTTGGAGAGATCTCCGGCATCGACCGGACGCACTACTGCGGGGCGTACTGGGGTTGGGGGTTCCACGAGGACGGCGTAAACAGCGCCCTGCGCGTCGCCGCCGCGCTCGGAGCGCGATCTTGAGCGCCACGGTGGTGCTCCCCGCGCGCGCTCATCTTCGGAGCGCCGGAACCGCAAGCTGCATCTACGAGGGCACGATCAGCCACTGGCGGGCCGAACCGCAGCGGCGCTTCGTCCATCGGCTCGCGCTGATGTACATCGATCTCGCCGAACTGCCCGAGCTGCTCGATGGACGGCTGATCGCGTCGGGCCCGGGCGCGGCGCGATTTCGGCGTCGCGACTACTTCGGCGATCCGCGGCTGGCGCTCGACACGGCCGTTCGCGATCAGGTCAAGAGGGCGATCGGCCATCGGCCGGGCGGCCCCGTCCGCCTCCTGACCCAGCTTCGCTCGTTCGGTCAATGCTTCAATCCAGTCAGCTTCTACTACTGCTTGGAGGACGGTGGCGAGCGGATCGATGCTGTGCTGGCGGAGGTGACGAACACGCCCTGGGGAGAGCGGCATGCCTACGTGGTCCCGGCCGGCGTCGGGCGGTTTGACAAGGCGCTGCACGTGTCGCCGTTCTTTGCGGTGGAGCAGGAGTACATATGCCGGGCCGGCATTCCCGGCAGCAAGTTGTCGATCGGGATCGAAAGCCGCGAACACGGCTCGCGCGTGTTCGAGGCGGCGCTGGTCCTGCGCCGTCGCGAACTGACCCGTGACTCGCTGCGCCGGATGACCGCCAGCTATCCGCTCGCCGCGCTGCGGGTGCTGGCGCTGATCTACGGTCACGCTGTCGGGCTGCGGCTGGCAGGCGCGAGGTTTCATCCGCATCCGGGCAGCCGTCCCGGACGGGCATGACTGCGCGAACGCTCGTCGAGCCGCTGCTGAGGCGCCTGCGCAGCGGGACGCTGATCGTCGAGGAGAGCGGCCGGCGCCGCAGCTACGGTTTCGGCGAGCCGCGAGCACTGGTGCGCGTGCACTCAGCCCGCGCCTGGCGCGAGCTGCTGCGCGGCAGCATCGGGCTCGCGGACGCGCACGCCGACGGGCTCTGGGACTCGCCCGACCTCGTGTCCGTGGTCCGGCTCCTGGCTCGCAACGCCGGCGCCAGTGACCGCCTCAGGGGACGCCTGCGGCCGCTCGTGCTACCGGCCGAGACGGTCAGGGCGTGGGCGAACCGGAGCACGAGAGCGCGACGCCGGCGCGACATCGCCGCGCACTACGACCTCGGTGAGCAGCTGTTCACGCGGATGCTCGACCCGACGATGACCTATTCGTGCGCCGTCTTCGAGCAACCCGACACCTCGCTCGAACAGGCGCAGCTGGCCAAGCTCGAGCTCCTGTGCGAACGGCTGCAGCTCGACGCCGGTGACCGGGTGCTCGAGGTCGGCAGCGGCTGGGGATCGTTCGCGGTGCATGCGGCGTCGACCCGCGGCTGTCGCGTGACCACGACGACGATCTCCGCAGACCAGTACGCGTACGTGACCGGACTGGTAAAGCGCCTCGGGCTCTCAGACCGGATCACGGTTCTGTGTCAGGACTACCGCGATCTCCGCGGCCGCTACGACAAACTCGTGTCGATCGAGATGATCGAAGCCGTCGGCTGGCGACACACGGGTGACCTGCTCGCGGCCTGCTCGACTCTGCTCGAGCGCGACGGCGCGATGCTGCTCCAGGCGATAACAATCGACGACCGCCTGTACGAGATCGAGAAGGCCTCACGCTCGTTCATCAACCAGCGCATCTTCCCCGGCGGCGCGCTGCCGTCCATCGAGAGCCTGTCCCGCGACGTCGCCCGTCGCACCGACCTCCAGATCGCCTCGCTCAACGACATCACCCGCCACTATCCGACGACTCTGCGCCACTGGCGCGAGCGCGTGACGGCCGACGTGAGCACGCTCGCCGAGCTCGGCTACGACGAGCGCTTCATGCGCCTCTGGACGCTGTATCTCGCCTACTGCGAGGCTGGCTTCGCCGAACGGCGGATCGGCGACGTCCAGCTGCTGCTGGTCAAGCCCGGCTCGCAGCTGCCGAAGTCCGGAGCCGCCGGCGTCAGCATGCCGGTCGAGGGTCTCGCCACCGGAGGATCGGTCCGGACGTTGCGGTGAGACCGGCGCCGCGGATCCGCTGGGTCGCTGGACGGGCTGTGGCGGGGGTAAAGTGGCCCCGGTTGTCAGCCTGGGTCGCTGGACGGGCTGTGGCGGGGGTAAAGTGGCCCCGGTTGTCAACCTGGGTCGCTGGACGGGCTGTGGCGGGGGT
>DATNKY010000235.1:0-5869 GCA_035603155.1 Solirubrobacteraceae bacterium | reverse complement strand
CGTTGACCCCCGCCGCGGTGTGGGTCTGCTTGTGCGGATCGACTCCGATCGTCACCATATGTCACGTCCCTTCCACTCGATCGATTGAGATGAGCGGACTTCCTGGCGGACAATCCTCAGTAGGGGCGCTGCCACGCTTCTATTAGGTCACACCAGGAGGCCCTTGGCGGCATCGGGCGACAACTTCACGAATAGGTCAGCCCCCACCCGGAGGCGACCAAAGCAGCAAGGGTCAGCCCGAAGCCGTCAAGGACAATCCACTACGCGCGCCAGAAGCGCAACGCCCGCACAGCATCACACTGAGACAGCGGCACTGGTCGTGCCGACGGTCGCGGGGCTCTTGGCCGTTGACGAGCGCTCCTCCATGTGGGCGACGAGGGAGGCGTGCGCTCCTAGGGCGTTTCCTGGGTCGCTAGCGCGATGCTTCTCTGGCCGCGGCGTAAACGAGGGTCGCAGGCGTCGAGGCGAACTTTGCGCGCAGATGCGCGGCGTGGTGGTGCTTTAGTCGTTTTGGTTTGGCGTTGATCGTCGTTTTGCGCTTGATGACAGTTGGCGGCTTGGTGTTCAGCAGCGTGATCGTCAGCATCGCGTGGACATGACGGAAGCGTGCCAGCAGCTTGCGACCCCGGTGGTTGAGCCCAATTGTGAGTTTTCGTTGCGCACCGGCGGTGACCCTAAAGCGCTTGGAGCCGATCGTGACGTGCTTGGTGTGGTGCTTTTGGCGAGCGCTGAGCGCGACGATCCGCCGGCCGCGGAGATGCTCGAGCGTGGTCAGCTTGGCCGCGCCACGGCAGACAACGCCGCTCGCCCCGTGGCACGCGATCGAGAAAGTCACGCCGCGCGACGAGGCCGTCGGCGGGCCAGCCAGCACGAACTTGGTCGCGACCGGCGGCGGGGGCGGCGCGGAAGGGGAGCTGACCGTCACCATGCGCGTGGTCGTCGCGGCCGCGGTGCCGTTGCAGTAGACGGTGCGGCCGGTGAAAACCTGGGTCGTTGAGCATCCGGCGTCATCAGTGACCGTCAACGTGACCGTGTACGTCCCCGCGCTGGCGTACGTGTGAGTCGCCATCGGTCCCATGCCCGAAGCGCTCGTGCTGTCGCCGAAGTTCCAGTCATAACGCGCGACGGTCCCGTTCGGATCGCTCGATCCCGACCCATCGAACGTCGCCGCTCCGGCAGCGCCGGGGGTAGCGGTGAACGATGCCACCGGGCCCTGGTCTGGGAGAACAAGCACTCCATGGGGGCCATCCCCGGTCGCCACCGTCGGGGATGACTTCGCCGACAGTAGACCACCAGCGCCGACGTCGAACTGGGAGATAGTGGTCCCGCCGCCCCCGTCGTAATTGCCGGCATACAGACTCTTGCCGTCGGGCGTCATCCAGAGCGTCGGCGTGTTCTCGCCCGATGGGACTGTCGCGGGAGATTTGGGCGACAGCGCACCGTCCGCGCCAACGTCAAATTGCGAGATCGTGCCGGTGTTGAAGTCGCCGACATAGACGCTCGTCGCGTCGGGGCTGACCACGATCCCCTCAGGGCCCGTCCCCGTGCCCGTCGTGACCTCCGCGGGCGACTTCGGCGCCAGAAGACCATCTGCTCCCACATCGAACTGCGCCACCGCGCTATCACCGGCGGCGACGACGTAGACGCTCTTGCCGTTCGGGCTGATCGCAAGCTCATTCGGGCCGGATCCCGCACCAGATCCGACGTCGACGGTCGCAGGCGACTTCGGCGTCAGCGTCCCGTCCGCGGCGACGTCGTACTGCGAGACCGTCCCGTCCAGCGAGTTGCTGACATAGGCGCTCTTCCCGTCGGGGCTCACGACGACAGCCCACGGCGAGGCACCGGCCGCGACCGTCGCCGGCGTCTTCGGCGTCAGCGTCCCATCGGTCGCGATGTCGAACTGCGAGACTCCATCCGGCCCATCCGTGCTGTTGTTGGCAACGTAGGCGCTCTTTCCATCAGGGCTGACCGCGATATTCCACGGGCTGTTGGTGTCGGGGACGCTCGCCGGCGTCTTCGGCGACAGCGACCCATCCGCGCCGACGGTGTACTGGTCGATCGAACCCGAGAAGTCCGCCAGATAGACGCTCGTGCCGTCAGGCGTCGCGGCCAGCGCAAACGGTGCGGAGCCGCTACCGGTATCAACCGTCGGCGGGCTCTGGGGCGCCAGCGCTTCGCCGGCGCCGATCGTGTACTGAGACACGGTGCCGCTGCTGAGATTCGCGACGTACGCGCTGCCGCTAAGCGCCCAGCTCGAGCTTACGCCGAAGATCCCCAGCGCCGCCCACACCAGGAGTCCAACGCCCAGACCCCACGCCCGCCCCGCGCTGCACTTCACAATCCCTGCCGCCATATTCATCGCAACCCCGTACCGCCGGAGCCGCCCTCCGGTCGTTTTGTTGCCGCGTCCCGCACGGACGGTAGCCGCGCGGACCGGTCGTTGCAAGAGGCGGCGGCCCTGAACGAGGGCAGAACTCTGACCCCTACAACCCCATTCCGGCCGGCTCGGCGCCGGGGCAGCCTCGTCGGGGTCAGGTCGCGACCGGGCCCATGCAGAAACGACCCGCTGGCCGGGCTCGAATCGCAGGCGAACGCCGTCGATCCGCACGGTGACCTTGCAAGCCTCGAACGAGTCAGGCCCGAGATCCGGCCGACTTCCTGACACGCGTCCCGGTAAAAGCACGCCGCCCGCGGAGCATCGCCGATGCCGTTAGTTCCAGCGCGGCACCAGCCCTGGCCTTCGCCTGGACGCAAGGCACACGCTCGGCGCGTCGGCCCAGCGAGACAGCTATCACCATCGCCGACACAGGTCCTGGGTCGCGGCGCTGCCGCTCTCGCCGTCCGCCAGACCGAAGCGGAAGCCCTGATCGCCGTCGTCACCAAGCTCGAGGCGACTGCTCGTTAGTGCAAGCAGGTGTCCGACTCTCGACGGTGGCCATTGCTGGTCGTGCAACGCCTACGGCGGCGTGCCGGCTCGCGTTGCCGCCAAGCACTGCGATGGGGCTTAGTCAGATGCTTGCGCTCGCGCGTCTCCGGGTTGTACGAGGCCGCTTTCGTAGGCGAGTACGACGGCTTGGGCGCGGTCGTGGAGGTCGAGTTTGGAGAAGATGCGTGCGACGTGGGTTTTTACTGTCGAGTCGCCGACGACGAGCTCGTGGGCGATGTCAGAGTTGGAGTGTCCGTGCGCGATTAGCCTGAGCACCTCGAGCTCGCGCGGGGTCAGTTCGGCCAGCCGGGCCGGTTGGGGGTTCGGTGGTGGGCGGCGCGCGAAGTCCTCTATCAGTTTGCGTGTGATTGTTGGTGAGAGCAGCGCGTCGCCGGCGGCGATGACCCGAATCGCGTTGAGCAGCTCGTCGGCGCGGGCGTCCTTGAGCAGGAAGCCGCTGGCGCCGGCGCGGAGGGCTTCGTAGACGTATTCGTCGAGGTCGAAGGTAGTGAGGATCAGGATCCGCGGTGGGCGCGCCTGGGAGTTGGCGATCAGGCGGGTCGCTTCGATCCCGTCGAGGTTGGGCATGCGGATGTCCATCAGGACGACGTCGGGGCGGTGCTTGGTGACGACCTCGATCGTTTGGCGCCCGTCGGCCGCCTCGGCGACGATTTCCATGTCGGCCTCGGCGCCCACAATCACGCGAAAGCCGGTGCGCACCAGCTCCTGGTCATCGGCGATCACGACGCGGATCGTCATCGCGCGCCTGCCAGCGGCAGCTGAGCGCGCACGCTGTAGCCACCGCCGGGACGGGCGCCTGCGTCCAGGCGCCCTCCGTAGAGAGCGGTCCGCTCGCGCATACCGATCAGTCCGTGCCCGGCACCGTTGACCGTGGAGGGCGCGCCGAGCCCGTCGTCGACGATCTCCAGCTCGACGCCAGCATTGCCGAAGCGCACAACAACCCGGGCCTGCGCGGGCCCGGCGTGCTTGAGCGTGTTGGTGAGCGCTTCCTGGATGATCCGGTAGGCGGAAAGATCGGGGCCGGGGGGCAGTGCGGTCTGCTCTCCCTCGATCCGCAGCTCGACGGGTAAACCGGCGGCGCGGAGCTGCTCGACGAGGCCCTCGAGCGAGGCAAGACCGGGCTGGGGACCAACGGCGGGCTGCTTGTCCTCGGTGCGCAGGATCCCCAGCAGCCGGCGCAGCTCGACCAAAGCCTCACGGCCACTGGACTCGATCGATCCAAACGTGGCGGCGGTCAGCTGCGGGTCATTCCCGAGACGAGGACCGGCTTGGGCCTGCACGACCATCACGCTCACGCTGTGGGCAACGACGTCGTGCAGCTCGCGAGCGATCCGCGTGCGCTCTTCGGCGACCAGCGCCTGCACCCTCTCCTCCCGCTCGCGTTCCAGCTGCCTGGCTCGGTCGTCGAGCACCTCGACCTGCGCCTCTCTGCGCCGCACCACACGCCCGATAAGCCATACGACCGCGGCGAGCAGGACCGCGGGCACGGTGTTCCCATTGCTTGCGCCAGGCGCATACGACAGGACCACCCAGACGCTAATGAGTACTAGCCCGATCGCCACGGCTGCGAGGTGCTGTCGTCCCTGAGTATGAGCGCCCGTGGAGTAGGCCACCATCAGCCACGCGACCAAAACCTCTAACCCGAACTGATTGGGCTTGGTCGGATTCCCAACCGCCAACTCGAGCAACAACGAAGCCACGCCAACGGTGACAAGCGTCGCCAGCGGGAAACGCCGCCGAACGCCGAGCGGCAGAAACACGAGCAGCGTAAGCACAACAGCGGCCCAGCGAGGCTCGAACAACGTGTGGGCGAGCACGTCGGCGATGCCGACGGCGCAGAGCAGGACTGCGATCGCCCAGTCCACGCCAGGTTGGATGGCGCGCCAGCCCGGCGCGCTACCGAAGCGGTTCACCAGCCGACGATATCGCCGTGGCGAGCGCTCGACGTCACCCTCTGACTCGATCCTGCCAGCGCGATCGTCATCCTCCAGGGCTACGCCGCCAGCCGGAAATCTCACCCCGTGGCCCGACTGCGGATAGCCACCAGCGCCGACGACAACGCGCCGCTCGCGACCTACTCTGGCCGCCCATCCCAAAAGACCGGAGGCCACAGTGCAAACCCCTCACAACCACCCCGCAGCAACCACGCGCAACCTCGGACGGCTCGGCGCGGCATGCGGAACGATCTTCGCGGTCGCGCTGACGATCGCCAACGGCAACGGACAGAGCGCCTACGCGTCATACCGCTACATCGTCGCGGGAATCGCGCTCGTTCTGTTCCTCCCGTTCCTCGCCTATCTGTGCAGCCTGCTACGCGACGCCGAGCCCACAAGACGGTGGCTGTCCACAACCGCGCTTTGCGCCGGCATCGCCGGCATCGCGCTAAAGCTCGTCAGCGGCGCGCCCGAAGTCGCGCTTCATCGCGCACACGTCGCTGACGGAACTCAACTCCACAACGCGCTTCAGGGCATCGCTGACTCCGCGACGCTGATCAGCCTGTACCCGCTGGCACTGCTGCTCACTGTCGTCGCGCTCGTGAGCCTCCGCACCAGCATCCTCCCACGCTGGCTCGCAGTCGGCGCCGCCGTCGCCGCGGTTGCGCTCGCGATCAACGGCAGCGCTACGACCACCGACAACGTCCCAGCGCTGCTGCTGTTCGCCCTCTGGACCCTCGCGGCGAGCATCATCTTGTACCGCAAGGCGAGCGCCGAACCCTCAGCGGTAACACCCGCCTACTCGACCGCGAGCGTCTGACCATCGCATCACCACAGACAACACAGCTCACGGCCCCAACCGCCAGCTCGCCCCGGCCACCGCCACGCTGGGCGTCAGCGCAGATCGACGATCACAGTCGCCCGGCTCAAGAACCGGCTCCCCACGACTGACAGAGCAAGCCCGTCACTGACGAGGCGATCACGGTGC
>DATNKY010000608.1:0-4784 GCA_035603155.1 Solirubrobacteraceae bacterium | reverse complement strand
TCGGAGTCGTCCTGCACCTTCACGCGCGACTTGGCCTTGGCCGCGGCGAGGTGGAGGTCGACGACGCCCGGTTCGAGTCGGCTCTGGCCTCCCCGCAGCGGCTCGGGAACCGTGCGGTAAAGCTCGCGGGCGAGGAAGAAGCCGGGGATCGCCAGCAGAAAAAACGAAGCGCGCCACGAGATCAGGCTCGCGACCGTGCTCGAGATGATGAAGCCGAACGCGGTCCCGGCGATCTCGCCGCCGAGGATGTACGCGTACACCTGGCCGCGCTCCCGGGCGGGGAAGTAGTCGCCCGTCAGCGAGGCGATCGCCGGGCCGGCCGTCGCGACCACGGCGCCCAGCACGACGCGCGTGAGCAACAGACTCGAGTAGCTGCCCGCGAACGCGCTCAGCAGCGAGGCGATGCTCCAGAGAACGATGCTGAACGCGAGCATCGGCATCCGCTTGATGCGATCGACGAGCAGGCCGACCGGGATCGTGAACACGGCGCCGACCAGCAGCGTGACGGCGCTCAGCAGCCCGATCTTGGTGTTGCCGATGTGCAGCGCCGACTCGAGTTGGGGCGCGACTGCGCCGACCGTCGCCGTATCGGCCCCGTTGAGCGCCAGCACGCCGCCGAACAGGATGATCACACGCGCCCGGGCGGGGCCGCCGACGCGTTTGACTACCTCGCCGCGGACAAGGCGGCCCGTCGACCGGGTGATGTGCAGGGTCGCCTGTCCGGCGCGCGCGGTGAAGTCGCGACCGCTCATCCGCACGCGCACCGCATCCGCGCCGGCCTGCGGCGGGGGTCGGGGCGACGGGCGTTCGAGGACGGCAATATCGTCACCAAGTCAGTATTCCCCAACGGCCCGTCGGGCCTTCGAGAAGAGCGAGCGGTGAAGATGTTCGGGATTTGGCGACGACGGGCGGATCGGTGAGCGGGCCGGCGGATGGGATCGTGGTCGGCGACGACGGCGTGGCGCGGTGCTGGTGGGCCGATTCGGCGCCCGAGTACAGGGCTTACCACGACACCGAGTGGGGATTTCCGGTCTCAGACGACGTGCGGCTGTTCGAGAAGCTGAGCCTCGAGGGGTTCCAGGCGGGCCTTTCGTGGCTGACGATCCTGCGTAAGCGCCCGGCCTTCCGTCGCGCGTTCGCCGACTTCGAGTTCGAGCAGGTGGCGCAGTTCGGAGATCGCGAAGTCGCTGCGCTGCTCGACGACGCGGCAATCGTGCGCCATCGGGGCAAGATCGAGGCCGTGATCAACAATGCCCGGAGGGCGGTCGAGCTGGTCGCGGCCGAAGGCTCGCTGGCGAGTTACGTATGGCGCTTTGAGCCCCCGGGCCGAACCACGCACCTCGACCGCACGGGTCTCGCGGACCTTGCGCACACCGACGAGTCCAAGGCACTCGCAAAGGACCTCAAACGGCGCGGCTGGCGGTTCGTCGGACCGACGACGGTCTACGCCTTCATGCAGGCGATGGGCCTCGTCAATGACCACCTCGCGGGCTGTGATGCGTGCACGACCGCCGACGCCGCGCGCGAGCGGTTCACGCGGCCTTAGTGCAGCTAACCGCCGATGTAGGACATCTCGACCTTCGGCCGCGTCACGGTCTGCGCGTGCCGAAGCTCGGAGTAGCGGTCCCCGCGCCGCCCCCAGACCGACCGGACGGTTTCGATCAGCCGCTGATCATCGGCGTCGTCGCGCAGCACGGCCTTGAAGTCGTAACCGTCTGTAGCGAACAGGCACGTGTACAGCTTGCCCTCGGCTGACAGCCGCGCTCTCATGCACGCTCCGCAGAACGGCCGCGTGACCGAGGCGATCACCCCGATCTCCCCTCCCCCGTCGCGGTAACGGTAGCGGGACGCCACCTCGCCGGGGTAGTTGGGGCCCAACGGCTCGAGCGCCCACCGCTCGTCTATCGCCGCCACGATCTCGTCGGCGGTGACGACGTCGTCCATGCGCCAGCCGTTGGTCGTGCCGACGTCCATGTACTCGATGAACCTGAGGATGTGGCCGGTGCCGCGAAAGCCCTCCGCCATCTGCGCCAGGCAGTGATCGTTGACCCCGCGGCGGACGACCATGTTGACCTTCACCGGCGCCAGCCCCGCCACGGCCGCCGCATCGATTCCGGCGAGCACACGCGCGACGGGGAAGCCGACGTCGTTCATCGCCTCGAAGGTCGCGTCATCGAGCGCGTCGAGGCTGACCGTGACGCGGGTCAGGCCGGCCGCCTTGAGCGACGGCGCCTTAGCCGCCAGCGCCGAGCCGTTGGTGGTCAGGGCGATGTCGTCGATTCCGTCGATCCCCGCCAGCATCGCGATCAGCTTCTCGATGTGGCGGCGCAGCAGCGGCTCGCCGCCCGTGAGGCGGACCTTCGACACCCCCTCGGCCGCAAACGCCCGCGCCAGCCGCACGATCTCCTCGAACGTGAGCAGCTGCGCGCGCGGGAGGAACGCGAAATCGTGCCCGAACACCTCTTTGGGCATGCAGTACGTGCAGCGGAAGTTGCAACGATCGGTGACCGAGATGCGGAGGTCGCGGAGCGGCCGCGAGCGGCGGTCGAGAACGCGGCTCATGTTGTTGAGGTTACTGCGGCCGGGGCGCCTCAACGCGTGCGCGTGTAGTACTCCGCGTTGCGCTGGGTGTAGTCGAGCCACTCCTCGGGCAGCTGATCTTCGGCGAAGCATGCGTCGACCGGACACGCCTCGACGCAGGCGTCGCAGTCGATGCACTCCTCCGGGTCGATGTAGAGCATCGGCTCGTCGTCGAACCCCGGTTCGTCCTGGGTCGGATGAATACAGTCGACCGGACAGACCTCGATGCACGAGAGGTCCTTGGTTCCGATGCACGGCTCGGCGATCACATAGGTCATGTACGGGGTCTCCTGTTGGCCATTTCCTCACGCAGCATTGCACTTCAACCTGGGTTGAAGTCAAGCCGCACCGTTCCCGATCGAGCGATCGGGCGCGCGACTCCGGCTCCTGTGTTCTAAGGCCGCGCCTGGCCGCTGTACTCCTCGTTGGGGAGCATGTTGGTCGCCATCGCCATCCGGTTCGTGAGGTTGTACATCGCAGCGATCTCGGCGACGTCCCACGCCTCCTCGAGCGTCAGCCCGACGTCGAGCAGCGTCTGCAGGTCACTGCGGGTGAGTTCGCGCGGGCGCAGAGTCAGCTTGTCGGCGTAGGCGCAGATCGCCGCTGCGCGGGAGTCGAGGCCGGCCCGCCGCCAGTCATAGGAGATCCGCTCCCCGAGTACCGGATCGCCGAGCTCCTCGCGCAGCGCGGCGCCATGGGCGACCAGGCAGTAGAGACAGCCGTTGGCGGCGCTGACGACGACGGCGATCATCTCTCGATCGGCCGCGCTCAGGTGATCGGTCGGCTTATGCAGCTGGCGGAAGTGGCTGAACCAGGCGCTGAGCCGCTCGGGCCGGAACGAGTACACCCGAAACACGTTCGGCACGAACCCGAGTCGCTCGCGAGCCTTGGCGAACAGCCCTTGGAGGTCGGCCGGCAGCTCGCGCTCGTCGGGAACCGGGAACCACGAGCCGGTCTCATCAGCGCTCTTGTGCTGGTCGGACATGGGGCGCAGCTACCGCTTGGGCGGCAGCGAGCGAGCGTAGGCGACGCTGTGCTTCACCCACCGCTCGAGCTGGCGGTCGGTTCGGACGCCCTCCGCGTCGACGCGCAGCCAGCCGTCCATCGTGCGCCCGCGCATCACCGCCGGCTCGGCGTGGTCGCGCTTGGAAAGCGCTTCGCCCCGGGCGGGATCGACGCGGCACAGCAGACCCCCGTGGCCGCTCGCGCTGACCGACATGTTGCCGCCGATCAGGAACGCGAGCCCGCCGAACATCCGCCTCTCGCTCACGCCTGCCTCATCAGCCATCAGCTCGCGGATCCGGTTTGCGAGGTGCTCATCGTAGGTCACCAAGCCATTATCCCGGCAGCGCTGCCGTTACGGATCTGGTCACTTGTTGCCGACCTGTTAGGGCTGATGGTGAACGCGGTTAGCGGCAGGCTTGGCGCGCGTTAGGGAGCCCAGGGAACCGGCTCGCCACGGGGTCGCCCGACTTATTCTCGAACGGTGGAACCCGATCGCACGTCGGGGCCTACGAAGCGGGGAAGCGCGCGTGGCCTTTTGAGCAGTTCCGCCTGGCGAAATGTCACTCGCCGGTGGTGGCTGGTGGCGGCGGTGCTCGCGTTCGGGGCGGGGATCGCCACGCTGCCGGCGGTGCTTGGCGGGACCGCGGCGGCCAACCGGTCACAGTCGCACGGCTCTGTCGTGGTCGCATCGCTCGGGTCGCTCCCGAAACTGAGCTCTCCGGCCCCCGGAGGGACTCTCCCGCCCCTGCCGAGCCCGCACGTCCGGCGTCCGAACATCGTGTTCGTGCTGACCGACGACCTGTCGATGGACCTGCTGCGCTACATGCCCGCGGTCGAGGCGCTGCGGGACCGAGGCACGACGCTCACGAGCTACTACGTCTCTGACTCACTCTGCTGCCCGTCGCGGGCGTCGATCTTCACCGGCAACTTCCCGCACGACACCGGGGTATTCACCAACACCGGGCGCCAGGGCGGCTTCAACGTCTTTCATGCGCGCGGTGAACAGCAGCGCTCGTTCAACGTCGCGCTCCAGAACGCGGGGTACCGGACCGCGATGATGGGCAAGTACCTCAACGGCTATCTCGAGCCCGGGAAAACGAACGTTCCCGACACCTACGTGCCACCGGGCTGGAACGAATGGGACGTCGCCGGCTGGGGCTATCCCGAGTACGACTACAGGCTCAACCACGACGGCTTCG
>DATNKY010000773.1:0-9257 GCA_035603155.1 Solirubrobacteraceae bacterium | reverse complement strand
GGCCGGGATGCGGAGCGCAGCCGACTCGCCTACGCGTGGCGCATCGCGACAGACGGTCAGACCCAGATCGTGCTGCTGTCGGGCGAGCCAGGAATCGGCAAGACGCGCCTTGCCGGCCGCGCTGCACTCGACGCATACCGCGACGGCGCGACGGTTTTGTACGGCCGCTGCGATGAGGATCTCGGCGTTGCATACCAGCCCTGGCGCGAGGCGCTGGGTCACCTCGTTGCGAACGGTCCGATCGCCGTCATGCGCGATCACGTCGTTGCGTACGGCGGCGAGATCGCGCGGCTCGTGCCGGAGTTCCACAGCCGCTTGGACGAGGTTCCCGCACCTCAGGACAGCGATCCAGAGACCGAGCGATATCTGTTGTACAGCGCGGTGCGCGGTCTGCTTGAAGCGACATCCAAGCGTTCGCCGATCGTTCTCGTGCTTGACGATCTGCATTGGGCCGACGGCCCGACGCTCAGCCTATTGCGGCACACAGTCGATGCGAGTCCGCGTGCCGCATTGCTCGTGATCGCGACGTTTCGGTCGAGCGAGCTGTCCTCGAGCGACCCGCTGAACGCGCTGCTGGCGGACCTGGCGCGGGAGCAGGGTGCGGCGACTCGGCTCGCGCTGGAAGGCCTGCGTGAGCAAGAGATTCTCGCGCTCCTGGAGGGAATCGCCGGCCACGATCTCGGAAGCCCGGGGGCCAGGCTCGCGCAGGAGCTGCATCGGGAGACGGACGGTAACCCGTTCTTCGTCGTCGAACTGCTGCGCCACCTCGGGGACAGTGGTGCGCTCGTCCAGGACAGCGATGGGCGCTGGACCGTGCGAGAGGAAGTCTCCCGCCTGGAGTTGTCCGAGAGCGTGCGCGAGATGATCGCCGGCCGCGTCGGCCGGCTCGGCGAGGGAACTCGTCGCGCCCTCACGACCGCCGCGGTGATCGGACGTGACGTCGAGCTGGCGTTGCTCGCGCAGGTGTCCGGAGAGGGCGAAGACGTAAGCCTCGACCATCTGGAGCGGGCACAGGCCGCGTCGCTTGTAGTGGAGCTCCCGGAGCGCCCGGGCTGGTTCTCGTTCACTCATGCCCTCGTACAGCACGCCCTGTACGAGGATCTCGGCCCGACTCGCCGAGCCCGGTTGCACCGGCGGATCGCGGAGGCGCTGGAGCGTGCGTGTGGCGATCAGCCGGGCGAACGCGTCGGCGAGCTCGCACGTCACTGGAGCAGGGCGGCGGCGCCGGACAAGCGGAGCACCGCCGCGGAATATGCGATGCGCGCAGGCCAGCACGCGCTCGAGCAGCTCGCACCCGACGAGGCGCAGCGGTGGTTCGAGCAGGCGCTCGAGTTGCTCGGGGATAGCGCGGACGGCGGGCGGCGCCGGGAGGTGCTCGTGCTACTTGGAGAGGCGCAGCGGCAGACGGGTGATCCGCACTACCGCGACACGCTGGTCGAGGCGGCCGGACTGGCGCAGCGAGCCGGAGACGTCGACCGCCAAGCGCGCGCGGTGATAGCCGCGTGGCGTGGGTTCTCCACGCTCGGGCGCCGCGACGACGAGCTGCTCGCCGCCCTGGAGGCCGCAGCGCAGGCTCTGCCCCGCGACGACCCCCGTCGCGCCGCTGTTCTCGCCGAGCTCGCGGCCGAGCTGTCGTTCTCGGCGTCGCTCGAGCGTCGACGGACGCTGGCGGATGAGGCGCTCGGGCTCGCCCGCCGGGTGGGCGACGTGCGACTACTGTGCCGTGTTCTTGTGTGGCACTCGTATGCCACCGAGGTCGCGCACACGATCGACACGCGCCTCGCACACCTCGCGGAAGCGCGCGCGCTGGCGGACACGACCGCAGACCCCTGGCTCCAATTTCAGGCCGAGACGAAGTCCTGCAGCCTCCTTGAAGCCGGAGACATCGACGGATTCGACGAGTGCCTTGCCCGGATGCGCGACCTGCAGGAGGCCGTCCAGCAGCCGACAATGGGATGGGTCGTCCAATTCACCGAGTCGGCGCGCGCGCTGATCGCCGGTCGCTTGGACGAGGCAGAGAAGGCCGCGATCGCAGCACTCGAACGCTCCGGCAACGCGCCGGACGGGCTAACCGTGTTCGGTGCGCAGATCGCCGCCGTGCGCCGGGATCAGGGGCGCTACCACGAGCTTGTCGACCTTGCTGCGCAGGCTGTTCTGGATAACCCCGCAGCTCCTGCCTTCCGCGTCGTGCACGCGATGGCGCTGTGCAGCGCCGGCAGACATGACGAGGCGCGTCCGCTGCTTGCCGCGTCGGCCGCGAATGGGTTCGGATCGATCCCCCTGGACCATCTGTGGAGCTCCACGCTCGTTGCATGGACCGAGGTTGCGTCGGCGCTCGGCGACCACGACGCCGCGGCTTCGCTGTACGAGCAGCTGCTGCCACACGCGAGCACCGTCGCCTGGACCGGCGCCACCACCTCCGGCCCGGTGGCTCGCGCGTTGGGGCGCCTTGCGCTGCTGCTGCAGAGATTGGACGAGGCGGAAGCCCATCTGACCTCGGCGTTTGCGGCGCACGAGCGAATGGGCTCGCCGATCTGGCAAGCCGACACCGAGCGACTGCTCGGCCTGACTCTTGTGGGGCAACCGGGCGGCGACGCCGCTCGGGGGCGGGAGCTGCTGGGTCGAGCGGCCGACACTGCGCGCCGATACGGCGCCGCGCACATCGAGCGGGAGGCCGAAGTGGCGCTCACCCAGTACGCCGTCCGTTGATCGCGGAACCGAACGACCTCACCAGCGCGCTGGCGCTGGTGGGCGACACGTTCGCCATCGACGAGCTGCTGGCCTCACACCCGAGCCCGGGCGACATCGCCCCCTACTACCACCAGAGCCTGGTGCTCTACCTGCTTCTTCACTCGCCGGCCGGAGCGCTTCACTTCGCGCTGGACGGCGACGACTTCTCGGCACAGGCGCGAATCATCGTCCGGCATCTCGATCCACTGCGTGTCAGGAATGTCCTCGAAATCGCCAGCGGCGTGGGATACAACGCGGTCCGACTGGCGCGCCGCCTCCCCGGAGTGCACGTGACCGGACTCGATCTGATACCGCTGCACGTGCGTCTCGCGCGGTTGCGCGCGTGTCGACTCGCGCGCGTCAAGTTCGAGCACGGCGACTTTCACCGGCTGCCGTTTGCGCGACACAGATTCGACGGCGTCTGCGCAGTCGAGGGCTTCTGTCATGCCCACCACCTCGACGTCGCTCTCAGCGAGGTTGCGCGCGTCCTTCGGCCGGGCGGCCGGTTCGTCACCGTCGACGGCTTCCTTCTGGCGCCGCCAAAGTCGCTGGCCCAGTCCGCTCGCACCGCGATCCGGCTGATCGATTCGGCGTTCGCAGTCTCGCGAACATGGACCCTGGAAGACCTCCTCGCGACGGCCGACAGCCTCGGGCTGCGGGCAGTCGCCGTCGAGGACCTGACCAGCCGAGTGCTCGACAACGTCGAGAGGATCTCGCGGATGGCGCGCTTCTGCCTTCGGCGACGGCGCCGGGCGCGGGCATTCGCACACGTGCTTCCGAGAAGCGTCATTCGGAACGAGGTGGCGGGCGCCCTGCTGCCACACGCCATCCGCTCAGGGGCGTACGGCTACCACGCCGTCGTTCTGGAGAGAGGCGTCGAAGCGCCCGCGCCGTGGCGCCGCGATGAACGCTAGGCGGCGGGTATTCAACAAAGCTCGATGGTCGGCGGCCGCAGGATCTCTGGGTGCAATAATTGGTGCGTAAGTCCTGCTGGGTCAGGCAGAGCCCGATTTCATTCTGGACCAGGCGCACGTGCGTACCGCCTTATAGGTCGATCCAGATCGCGGCGCATGATTCTTGGCTGGCTCGCCGGGCTCGCCCTCATCCTGGTGTCTGGCTGGCTCCCGCCGGTCGTCGGCCTTGCGGTCATCTTGGCCGCGTGTGTCTTGATGGGCTCTGTGCTCGGAGCGTACGGCGGGGATCCGAGCGGGCTCAGAGACCACCGCCAGTAATCTGCCGACCTCGGTCGTAACACCGACAGGCTAGTCAGCAGGCGAGTGCACTCCGTCCGGAGAGTGCCGCGTCGTCGGGGCTAGATTCCGCGGTGGGGATTATCTGAGCAGTTCGGCGATCGTCGCGGCGGCGCGTGCCGCCCCGTCGCTGGCGACTGGGCGGTAGTCGACGTCACGACCGATCTCCTGCGCGATCGCGTGTGCGATCGCCTCCGGTGGTGAGTCATCGAAGTCCATTCGCCTGCCGGCGCGGTACCGCTCCAACCGGTGGCGGACGTGAAGGTTCTGCTCGAAGTGGCGTTTGAGTGGGAAGTAGATGAACGGTCGCCGGTTGGCGGTCAGCTCCATCGCGGTCGTCAGGCCGCCTTGGACGATCGCAAGGTCGCACGCCGCGAGGTGGCGGTAGAGGTCGTGCACGTATGGCCGGACCTCGAGCCCGTGGGCCGCGGGTATCGTCGCGGGATCGATCCGCGGGCCGGCGACGACGACCATCCGCAGCTCAGCCACGAGCCGTTTCGCCTCCGTGAAGCTGGCGATCACGCGCCTGAGAAGATCGGCGCCGACACCGGAGCCCCCGACTGAGACGATGCACACCCGCTCGTCAGGGCGGTAGCCGAGTTCGGCCCTCAGCGCTTGCCGATCGCCCAACGTGCGCGGGTCAAAGCCCGTGATGTACCCGGCGAAGCTGAAGTGCTCCTCGGTCCACTCCCGGATCGGCGGCAGCCCGGGACCGAACCGGTCCGGGACGATGTCGTCTGGATCGCCGACGAAGATCGCCCGGTCGCGGATGCGCGGGTAGCGGGCGACGTGTTCGATCATCTCCGCGTTGTAGTCGGCGGTGAGAAACGCCTCGCGCTGTCCGCCGTCGGCCATCGGCAGGTAGCCGACGAAGTCGGTGAGCCACACAAAGCCAGCGTCTTTAACTCTGGGTTCTCGTGGAGGTAGTAATCCAGCTCCCACGCCTCATCGCCGATCCACAGGTCGTACTGACGCTCGTCGACGACGTCTTGGAAGAGCATGAAGTTGGCGAGAAGGATCTCGTCCATACGCCGTAGCGCTTCAAAGCAGTGCAGGTCGTGCTCGCCGGACTCAGACTCGGACTCGAAGTGTCGGGACTCGTTGGCCAGGTATGCGCTCGCCGGGTGGATCCGCTCTCCGTGCGCCTCGAGGACCGCGGTTACGGGGTGCTGAGCGAGCCAATCGATCTCCAGATCGGGATGGAGCCTGCGCAGTTCGCCGGCGATCGCGAGGTCGCGCCGCACGTGGCCCAGACCGATTGGCGAGGAGACGTACAGAGCGCGCCTGCCGCGCGCCCGAGCGCGCACCCACGCCGACGTCCGTGCTCATCGCGGCTCGATGAACTCGCGAAGCAGGATGTTTGTGATGACCGGGTCGCGTAGGTGTGGCGCGTGGCCGCAGCCCTCGAGTGTGATCAGCCGCGCATGTGGGATCGCAGCGGCCACCGCAGCGCCGCGCGCCCGGCCAACGATCGCGTCCTGCGAACCCTGGATGACCAACGTCGGACAACGCACCTGCGCGCACAGCCGCAGCGCGTTCTCGCGATCATTCGGCCACTGCGCGTCCATCCCGCGCGTGATCGTCTCGGCGTCGGTCTGTGCGCCCCACCCAATCGCATCCTCGATCTGTTTGGTTGAGTGCGGCTCCGTAAACGTCTCGGCGAAGAAGAACTCGAGAAATCCCGGCCAGTCACGATGCCAATAGTGGCGATTCCACTTCGCCCAGCCTTCGCACGTTCGCGGCTCTTCGTCAAACGGATACGGACCTTCCTCCTCGGCAGGATCGTCGGTAAGCAGCAGATCGGGCGCGATCAAGAAAAGGCCGGCGACCCGCCGTGGATGGTCGACGGCGAGCATCAGATCATCCCCGGCACCGCACCATGACACGACGACCGCACGCTCAACGCCGGCCCTGTCCAGCACCGCGACCGCGTCGTCCACCGCTCGGGACCGGTCGTAGGCGCGCACCTCGCGAGAGCGGCTCGATCGCCCATTGCCCCGCCGGTCAAACGTCACCACCCTCCCGTGACGAGCGAAATAGGGAACCTGGCACTTCCACGTTCGCGAATGGACGATCTCCCAGGGCGGAAAGAACAGGACGCTCGGCTCATCCGCGCCGTACACCTCAAAGAAGACACGAGCGCCGTCCCTCTCGATCCATCCGTCCTGGTCCGGGTAGCGCGCGCGGGTCTGCTCGCGCGCACCGCCGCCCACGGGCACGCCCTCGGCCAAGGGCGCCTCGGTCATCGTGCTCACGATCTCTCCCCGGAGGTTGATCGCGCGAGCATACGTCCGCAATCGTCGCCCTCGCATCCGGGGGGACACCTAGTCGTCCTCAGTTTCCGGCAGCGCGGTCGAGCATGCTGCGAATTGTGCTTCTCCTCATGAGTCCGGCGAGTCGTTCCTGGCGTGGGCGCCAACCGATTCGGAGCAGACGGTCTCTACTGCTCGACGAGCCGGAGGCGGCACTGTCACTCACCGGGGCGCTCGCGCTGTTCGCGATCGTGACCCGAGCTGCCAACTCCGGCGCCCAGTTCGTGATCGCCACCCACTCGCCGGTCCTGCTCGCCGCACCGGCCGCCCAGATCTATGAGCTGGACGAGGGTAGATCACGACCAACGAAGAACGCGACGATCGCTGAGCGCCGCCGATACCGAGCGTCGGCGACACAAAGGTCGTTCGGCGGAAGGGAGGTCAGCGCGGATGGCTGGATAGAGTGACCTGTCGTCGGGGAACAGTTACCGGGATCGATTTGAGGTTCTGACAGTTGCGCCGGAACGGCCTGGGGTCGCGATGATGCTGAGGATCCGGGATGCAACCACGGTCGAACGTCCGATGCTCGAGGCTCTGCAGCGCCGATCGTCAGATATCTGGCCCGAATATCGCCAGCTGCTCGCCACTCATCCGGATGCGATCGAATTGCCGCAAGCATTCGTCGACAACCGCTGGGTGCGGGTGGCCGTCGAGGCCGGGGACGAGCCAGTCGGCTTCTCGGTGCTAATCCCGGGTGACGATGGGGTACACGAGCTCGACGGTCTGTTCGTGGACCCGGTTCACATGCGGCGTGGTGTAGGACGGGGACTCGTCGAGGATGCGCTTGCGCTCGCAGCCGAGAGCGGCGCTTCGTGTCTCGAGGTGACTGCCGGACCGGCCCGGCGCTTCTACGAGGGCGTCGGGTTCAGGAAGATCGGCGATGCCCAGACCCGCTTTGGCCCGGCCGTACGGCTGCAGCTCGCACTGCAGTCGATCAACCAGATCCCACAACACGAGGGGGAAGCAATGCACGCCGTCGTGGTCAACCTCACCATCAACGAACCGGACGCCGATCTGCGCGCGTTACGCGACCGGGTTGTGCCTCTCGTATCTCGGGCCCCTGGGTTCGTTACCGGCTACTGGACACGGAGGGGCAACGCCGGGCTGTCAATGATTGTGTTCGATTCAGAACATGCCGCCGATGCCGCGGCTGAGCAGCTGAGATCGACGACGCCTGACGCGGTGGCGACGCTCGAGAACATGGATGTACGCGAGGTCGTCGCCCACGCCTGAACGGCTCATGGCAGCAGCTCGAGCAATCCGGAGAACAGCGGGGTGATGAGCCGCGAGTTGGATAGACGCGGTACGTGTTATAGACCGCATCGTCGCGCGTTGCGAACACGCTCCAACCCGCGCTGACGGACACGGCCGATTCGAGGTCTGGCGCACCGACGTCCTCGCGGTAGTCGCGCAGCCATTGGGGCGCCTCGCGGATCAGCTGTCCCATGTCGAACTCTTCTCGGACCATGCCGGACATGTCCTCTCGGCGGAACGCGTAGCCGTAGTCGAACAGGAAATCGTCGCCGTGGGCCGACACGTACGGCACCGTCCACCCGCGACGTTGCTTGTACGCGACGAGCTTCTCGAGCGGCGCGCGCGACATGCAGATCAGCGTCACGCCGCGATCGTTCAGATGCGTGACCACGCCACCGAGCCCGTCGGCGAGCGAGGAGCAGCCCGGGCAGGCGACCGTCCAGTCCTCGCCGAACATCAGGTGGTATATCAGCAGCCGCGAGCGCCCCTCGAACAGCTCGGGCAACGACTTTGACCCGTCGTCGGTCACGAACGTGTACTGCTTCTCGACCGGCACCCATGGCAGCTCGCGTGGACGCGCGAAGACAAATGGAGGCCACGAGCGCATGGCCTTCGTCGGCGCGAGAGTAACGCGCAGATACCGGAAGCTCGCGTTTTCGACTACGCGGCGGCCGTGACGGCGCAGCCACTCGGAAGCTATGCGATGGTCGCGACCGCTACCGCGTCGCCAACCTTCAGCGGTTTCGCGACGGTCGTTGAGCTCTGGGCGAGCCTTCCTGGATGGCCGACACCCGTTTCCATCTTCGCGGACCGGCCGCGATGCCTGACTCTTGAGCCCGTACGGGCGCCGGGAGACGAGCGCTCACTACTTCAGCGGCTTACAGCACCGACTCACGCCGCTGTGCATCCGCTGCGGATGGCCGTTGGGGAGCTGCCCGTTGCGTATCCGACGATGGCGGGGATCGAGCAAGACGACACGCGGACGCGGCCCTTCGGTCCGCCTGAGCCGGTGTTCAGGTTCGTTGACGACGACGGGAGTCTGCGATCCCTCGCAGCCGTCGGAGTTCGACCGTTCTGGAGTGAGGGCGTGTTTGGCGACTTCGTCGTCCGGCCGCGAGTCGGTGACGCGGTGACTGCGCCGCCATCGGAGTTCCTGACCCTATGGGCGCTCTTGTTTTGCCTGTCGGAGCTCGCGCGGTACTACCCGGATACATGGGTCTGCGCACTTGATCCTGACCGGTCGCCCGCGGCGGTGACGATTGAGCACGGTTTGGAGCTCGCCCTCGAACGCGCCCCCGCGGTGATCAGCGAAGCGTTGGATGGGCCGATTGCCCACCTCATGCGAGAGGAACTCCGGCGATGAGGGGCGCAAGCAGCCGCGTCGGTCGATGAAGAACCGCCTCCTGTGACGCCTGTCAACGAGTAGCCGCCACACGTTGTCCCGTCGGGTGAGTCGTCGTGGCTTGGCGGTGACTAAAAGCACTTGCCCGGGGCGCTACGCGGCTGCGTTCCGCGCCAGTTCTGCCGAGGGAGGCGCCGCTGGTGCCGCGCCGCATCATGACGGGCTGCTTCGCCCGAGAACTCCCGGACCACTGGTCGCCCGCACCGCTTAGCGCGCGAACGCTCGACCCGAGACGCGAGCCTCCCTCTGCAACAGGCTGCCTTAGCACAGCGCGACCTGACTCGCGCCACCACCTCATGCGGCCGCGCT
>DATNKY010000799.1:0-7400 GCA_035603155.1 Solirubrobacteraceae bacterium | reverse complement strand
GATGAGCTCGAGCGTCTAAAGGGCGCGCTGGGTCGGCTGGAGGGCGAAGTGCGCTCTCGCGTCGACGGCAGGCGCCGTCGCGGGCGGCCGGTGACGCAGCGCCCGACGGTGGCAGCACCAGAGGCCGCGGCGCCGGCGAGGAGCGCCACCGCCCGCGCGCCAAGGGGTGAGAATAAGAAGAAGATCCTCGCGGCGTTGAAGGACGGTCCCAAGACTGCGTCGGAGATCGCAAGCGAAACGGGCATCAAGGCGGGGACCGTCGGCGCGTCGCTGAGCAAGCTCGCGAAGACCGGCGAGGTGGTGAAGGCCGACCGCGGTTACGGGCTGCCAAAGTAAGCACGAACGATCGGAAGTCAGCATGGCCTTTCAAGCCGGTAAGCGCGTCGTAGCAGAGGCCGAGTCAACGAATCGCCGACCCCGCTCCGGTGTCGTTGAGGAAGTGTTGCGCGGTGACCCCTCGCCTCGGTATCGCATCCGCTGGGACGATGGCCATCAGAGCATCTACACGCCCGCGAGCGGAGCACTCCGAGCCGAACCGCGCCCGAAAAGGCGACGACAACCGACACCGCGCCAACGCTGACGTGGGCGACGTTCCCCGGCCGGCCAGGCTCTGAGGCCCAGGCCGGCCTGGGAAGTACGCGCGGTTCAGTGAACGGCGGCGGCCAGTGCAGCTTCGGCTGCCGTTTCGGTGAGCTTCACGACGTCGACCGGGTGCGTCACCATCGCCAAGTGGCCTGAGGGGACTTCGATCGTCGTTGCATTCATGCGGCTGGCGAACATTCGCTCGGCGTCAGGCGGGAGCGCCTGATCGTCTTGGGCGACCAAATACCACGAGGGTAGGAACTTCCACGCGGGAACGGTCATCACGTCGTTGAAGGCGCTCACGGACAGGGGTTGCTGAACGGCATACAACACCTTGGACTTGACCGGGTCAACGTCACCTGCGAAGTGATCGATGAAGTCATCCTCCGTCAACCAGACAAAGCCTTCGTTGTCGACGAACTGGTGGGCCAGTGCCGGGGTCGGAGGTCCCTGTGCCAGTAGACCACCTAGCGATTCCCCTTCGTCGATCCCGAAGGCCGCGATGTAGACCAGACCGACGACGTTTGGCGCGTCGGTGCCGAGCGCGGTCATGACCTGGCCGCCGTAGGAATGGCCTGCGATGACGGTCGGACCGTCCTGGAGTGCCAGCACATGGCGAAGCCTGCCTACGTCATCGGCCAGCGACGTCAGCGGAAACTGGGGTGCCGTGACGTGGTAGCCGTCGGCCTGCAGGTGCTCGATTACCGAGCTCCAACTGGACCCGTCCGCCCAGGCACCGTGAACAAGAACGATGTTCGGCCGAGGGTGCGTTTCATTTTGATTCGCTGACATCTGGTGCTCCTTTCTAGGGGCGTTCACTTCGGTTTGCATTGGTTTCTCCCGCCAAACGCGCACGCGTCTTAGCGCGTTGCGTTTGCTGCGGCCGCGATCACCTTCGCGACCACGCCGGGAGCGGCCACCATCGAGAGATGCCCGGCCCTGACCCTGGTGATGTGAGCGTGCATCCGCTGAGCCATGAACAGCTGAATGGCTGGCGGGATCGCCTTGTCAATCGTCCCCAGCACGTACCAGCTCGGGATCGTCTTCCACGCGGGCGTCCCGGATGGCGCCGTTAGCGCGCTGTAGACGGCCGGCGATTGCGTCGCGGCAAGAACGGCGCCCTCCTTCGCCGGGAGACCGTTGGCAAACGCCTGCTCGAAAACCGAAGGCTTGACGTAGAGCTCGGCGTCACCTTTCTTGGCACCAGGGAACGGCACAAAGTTGAAGACCTTCGCTGGTCCCGCGCCCAACGCCGACCCGGGCTTGGTCGAATCGAGCCCGAGCGCGCTTTCGCCCTTTGCCGGTGCGAACGCATCGACGTACACCAGCGCCTTGACTTTGCGGATGCCCGTCGCGGCGTTCGTGATCACGGCGCCGCCGTAGGAGTGCCCTACCAGGACGATCGGGCCTTTGATGGTCCTTAGCAAGTCGGCGATCGTGTCGGCGTCGCCCTTCAGGCTCCGCAGCGGGTTGGGCGGAGCGTCGACCGTGAATCCCTTGGTCTGCAGGCGCTCGATCACCCCGCTCCAGGCTGCACTGTTCGCCCACGCTCCGTTCACCAAGACCACAGTGGGCCTTGCTGCCGTGCCCGTTCTCGTTCGCGTCTTCGCCTGCGATTGTGATGCGGCGAGGGTGATCGCGAGGGCCGCGATGAGCGCGAGCGCCAACGTCAGCCAGAGATATGTCACTCGTCGTTCTGCTCGTCGATGCATGGAGAGCTCCTGTCGGTTTGAGCAATGGTTCCTGACTGCTTCGTCTGACCAGAACTGTCAGCGAACTAGGGTCGTGTTCGCATCGGGGGCGCCCTAATCGCAGGTGTGGGCGACGGCGAGTGCTCGGGTGTCAGATTTTCCGCAAACGGCGTGACATCGCTTCGCCCGAGAGGAGATCCGTACGCGAGGACTAGGGAACGCCGGATGCGAACGCCTCCCTAACCCAGTCACGCTCATGCCGCCTGCGTCAACCAACGTCTCAGAAACGAAGCCATGATGGGTCAGCCAGAGCAACGACTGAAGCTCCGCGACGGCCGCGCCGTCGACGTCCGCCCGCTCGAGCGGTGCGATCGCGGTTTGCTCGCGGCAGCGATCAGACGACTTTCCGATCAGTCGCGTTACTTTCGGTTCGCGAGTCCCAAACCCCGTATGTCCGAGCGTGAGCTCGACCACCTGGTGGACGTCGATCACCGCGACCATGAGGCATTGCTCGCAATCGATCCACTCACGGGCCGAGGGGTCGCCGTCGCGCGGTACATCCAAATAGTCGGTGAGCCAGGTGTGGTTGAGCTCGCCGTCACTGTCGCGGACGACTGGCAGGGATTCGGGCTGGGGAGCGCTCTACTCGCCGGAGTTATGAAGCGCGCCGGCGATGAAGGCCACTCGACCGTCCGAGCTAGCGTCCTGGCCGCCAATGGCCGATCGATCGCGATGCTGCGTCGTGCTGGCTTCAGGGGTCGCCCGGGGACAGGAACACTGCGCGAATACGAACTCCCCCTGTGCGGGTCATAGAGCGATCACTGGTATCAGTCGACCTGACGCCGCTTGTGCAGGGCGCCGTCGGGCGTGCTCTTCGTCAGGCGGCACGGTCTGGCCCGGTAGTGACATGCCACGTGTCACCGCCTCGGGGTCCTACCGTCGAGGCTGGCGGCGACCTCGGCGCGACGCTGCGGAGGGATCTGCTGGGGCTGGGCGGGCGAATTTAGCGCGTTGGGGGGCGGGCGACCGTCAAGCTGCGCTGCCAGGGCCTCGCCGAGGGCTCGCGCGGCGCGGCGGAAGTAGCTCGTCGTTAAAGCGGCGTTGTGCGCCGTGGCGATGACCTTCGGATGGTGTGCGAGCGGGGCGGACGCCGGGTAGGGCTCGTGCGTGAACACGTCGAGGCCGGCGGCGGCGAGACGTCCTTGGTCGAGAGCCTCGAGGAGCGCGGCCTCGTCGATCAGCGCGCCCCGAGCGACGTTCACGAGACGCGCGCCGGCCCGCATCGTCGCGAGCGCGGCGCGATCGATCAGCGGCGGTCGTCCTGGTTCGTGGCTCGCGGTCAGGATCACAGCGTCAGCCGCCATGAGCGCTTCGTGGATCCGGTCGGCCCCCATGATCTCGATATCGGGTGTGGTCGGCGGGGCCCCGCGGCGGACGTCTCGCCGAACGCCGATCAGGCGAACTTCGAAGGCGTCAAGGCGTCAAGGCGTCGGGCCAGCTGTGACCCGACTGCTCCCAGCCCGACGATGCAGACGGTGCTTCCGGCGGGTGCCTCGCCGGGCATTAGGGCGCTGAGCTCGCCCCAACCGTGCTGGCTCGAGAACCGCTCGGTTCCTAATAGCACGCGCACCTTCGACACCGGGCGGTCGGCTCCGGTGGTGGACCCCGTCATCGCGGCAGCTCCGGGTCGCCTGTCGGCCGGGCAAGCTCCAGCCGCGGCCCGTAGATCAGCGATGCTGCGGTGGTTATCCGTCCGGCTACGAGGAATGCGGTCTGGCGCAGCGATGACTCGAGGTCGAAGGGGTCCAGCGCGGAGATCGCGTCGCGGGGGATTACGACGTCGTACCAGCGCAGCGCCGCGCTCGCGGCCGTGTAGTGCACGGAGATGTTCGCAACGGTTCCGCAGATCACGAGCGTGTCGACGCCCCAGAGCCGCAGCAGGTGATCGAGGGGCGTGCCGTAGAACGCGTCGTAGCGAAGTTTGCGCAGGACCACGTCGTCTGGCGCCGGCGCGAGCTCGTCGACGATCTCCCAGCCCCAACTGCCGTCGCGGGCGTGCTCGGGCCAGATCCGCCACTCGGGATCGCCTTCCCGATGGGTGTCCTGGCTGTAGACGACGCGCGTCCCGTGCGCTCGGGCGTTTTCGAGCAGCGCCCTGATCGCGGGGATCGTTGCCTTGGCTTCAGGCACGGGCATGCTGCCGCCGTGGTGGACAAAGTCGTTCTGCATGTCAACGACGACCAGCGCCGTCCGTGCCGGGTCGACGCGGACGTCCGCCTGAACCTCGTACTCAGGGACCTCGATCAGGCGGCTCATGCCGCGAGCGGCCCGGGAAGATCGTCGTCGCTTGACGCCCCGCGCCCGACGCGCCGAGCCAGGCTTGCGTAGGCACCGGCCGCCGACTCCTCCGCGTCGAGCGCCGATGTGTAACGCCAGAACCCGACGCTGGCGCGGGGACCCGTCGCGCTCGCCCACGAGCGATACGTGTCATGCACGAGGCGGGACGCCTCTCGCCAGTCGACGTATGCGCTGATCATCCTGTCCACGAGCCGTGTTTCGGTGCGCCTGCGCATGCGAGATTCCTAGGACCGAACTCCCTGGTGCACGCCGAGATCGGGGCCCTGACGATCTCCTGACGCGTTTGCGGGCTCCGCGATTCGGTCGTGAGATCGGAGGTTCGAGGACGAAGCGCAACCGTTGAGAACGCCGTGCAACAGCCCATGACAGCGGGCGGGCCCGGCTGGAATCGGCGACCCGTTGGTCGTTCGTGCTCATCGGTCGCGCCGCACCGGTCCCGGACCACTCTCCACACTGCCGTGCCACTCGGCGCTGCCGTTTCTTGTAGTCATATCTGCCTCCGCCTGTGCTTGAAATGTGATGACAGTGTCTGGGGGCTAGGGCGGTGTTCGCATCAGCGAAGCCCTAGTCCAGCGCGCGGCGCTTATCGGGTGAGAGCGCTCTCGGTGCCGGCGGCGTAGAGCTCGACGGCCCGCCAGCAGTACCAGGCGACGACCGTGCGGTAGGGGCGAAACGGCTCGCCGAGCGGTTCGAGCTCGCGCGCGGTCGGCATCGACACACTCCACGCGAGGCCGTAACCCTGGCGGACACCGAAGTCGCCTGTCGGCCACACGTCGAGGCGCCGCAGTCGGAAGATCAGGAACATCTGCGCCGTCCACGGTCCGATCCCGCGAACGGTGCAGAGGCGGGCGATCACCTCTTCATCCGATTGGCGGGACAGGCCGCGTGGGGAAAGGGTGACTGTTCCGTCAAGCACCTTGGCCGCGAGGTCGCGCAGCGAGCGAGCCTTGTTGGCCGAGAGGCCGACCGCCCGGAGGGTCTCGTCCGAGAGCGCGAGCAGCGCTTCCGGCTGCACGTCGTGATCGAGGGCCACGACCAGGCGGCCATGGATGGCCCGCGCAGCCGCACCGGCGAGCTGCTGGTAAACGATCGCCTCGACGAGGCCGGCGAAATGCGATCCACTTCGCCGACCGATACGTATCGGTCCGGCGGCGCCGATCAGGCTCGCGAGCACTGGATCGCGGGACGCCAGCATCTCCGCCGCGGCGGCGTGCGATACGCGTTTGTGCTGGGCTGCGGGGACCGGGCTCACCGGGGAGGTTCCGTTCTGACTATCGGCTTGCACGCGACGGTTTCACTCCCTGGGCCGAGATCCAGAGTGCGTCCGGGTTGATCCGGTCGGGATAAAGCCGGTGCTTGCAACGTGGTGACAGTCTCGGCGGATTAGGGCAGCCTTCGCATCAGGGACGCCCTAGTACCGTGCCAGCCTGGTCACGCGGACGAGGCGCGCTCAGGTCCCAGCGAGGACGTATTCGAGCTGCTGGCGGGTACTGATCCCGAGCTTTGAGAAGACCTTGTGCAGGTGGTACTCGACCGTCTTGCGGCTGACGAACAGTTCAGTCGCGATGTCCTGATTAGACGCACCATCGCGCGCCATCCGCGCGATCCTGGCCTCGTGTGGGGTGAGTTCGTCCGTCGTCTCGATGGCTCGCTTCCGGGCCGTCTCGCCTGTCGCCAGCAGCTCGCGGCAGGCGCGCTGGGCAAACGCCTCGGCGCCCATCTCCACGAAGCTCGCGTGCGCGATTCGGAGCTGTTCACGCGCATCGACGCGGCGAGCGCGGCGGCGCAACCATTCGCCATACAACAGGTGCGCGCGAGCAAGATCGAGGGCGACGCGACAGTGGCCCAGACGTTCGATCGCCTCGCGGTAGAGGTCCTCGGCGAGGGCGTCGTCACTCAGCAGCGCGCGCGAACGCGCCTCGATGCCGAGCGCCCACTCAGTTCCGGCGACCTGCGTTCGCTGGCGCAGTCGCTGCACCGCGTCAGCGGCTAGCTCGGGCTTGCCGCTGCGGGCCGCCGCCTCCACCAACTCCGGCAATGACCAGACCGAGACGTGCAGCTCATCCTGCGCGCTCGCCCGCCGCGCGTTCTCGAGCGCCGCCGCGTACCGGCCCAGGCCGTTGTAGAGGACAGCGCGGGCGTGTTCGCCAAAGGTGAGCACCGCACCCTGGCCGCGCGCGACCGCGGCATGCTCGACCTCGTCGATCAGCGCCGATGCCCGGGCCTCGTCACCCCGACACGCTGCGAGCATCAGCTTCGGAAGGTTGATCCGTCGACTCTCGGTCGCGTCGATGATCGAATCGATCTCCTCGATCAATGCCGCCGCTCCCTCCAACTTGCCTTCGAACACGCGCATCTGGGAGACGTGCATGAGGGCGATCTGCAGCACGCCCAGCGCCCCCGCGTCGCGGGCGATTTGAACATGTCGCGTGGCGAGCAAGCACCACGTCTCGTCGTCGAACAGATCCGCTGCGACACGCGTGGCGAGCCAGGGCCAGCGGATGTCCTCCTCATAGTGTCCGTGCTCGTCGAGCAACGCGCTCAGCGAGCGCTTGAGAATCGGGGCGGCCGCGCCGCTGCCGTCCGTGTAGCGAACGCCGAGACCATCGAGGAGCAGATCCACGGCTCTTGGCGGCGTTGGCCCCGCCGGCGCGAGCCGCGCGGCGGTGGCCCCTTCGCTCATGCCGCTGCCGAGCCGGCCAGCGACGGATGCCGCGTAGAGAGCTTCCAGGTGCGTATCGCGGGCGAGTTCCGGATCGAACGGTTCGA
>DATNKY010000526.1:0-3478 GCA_035603155.1 Solirubrobacteraceae bacterium | reverse complement strand
GCTGTTCGAGCGCTTTCTGAACCCGGAGCGCGTATCGATGCCCGATATCGACATCGACTTCTCGGTTCGTGGCCGCGAGCGCGTGATCCGCTACGTGACCGACAAATACGGCAAGGAGTCGGTCGCGCAGATCGTCACCTTCGGCAAGATGTTCCCGCGCGCCGCGACCCGCGACGCCGCTCGCGTCCTCGGATATGACTACGGCGCCGGGGACAAGCTCGCGAAGCTGATCCCCGATCCGATCATGGGCCGCGCGCCGAGCTTCGAGGACTGCCTGAAGCCGGGCCAGCCGCTGCGTGCCGAGGTCGACCGCGACGGGACCGCGAAGCAGATCGTCGACGTCGCCAGGGGGCTGGAGGGGATCGTTCGCAACTCGTCGATCCACGCCGCGGCCGTGGTGATCGCCGACCGTCCGTTGACCGACATTGTGCCGTTGCAGATCGCCGATGCGGGGGCGGACGAGAACGGTGAGCGCGTGTTCAGGACCGTGACGCAGTTCTCGATGAAGCCGGTCGAGCAGATCGGCCTGCTCAAGATGGACTTCCTTGGCCTGCGCAACCTGGACGTGATCGAGGACGCGCTCGACATCGTCAAGCGCTCGACCGGCGAGCGCCCGGATATGGGAGCGCTGCCGCTCGACCACGCTCCGACCTACGAGATGCTCGCGCGCGGCGAGTCGGTCGGCGTGTTCCAGTTCGAGTCCGAGGGGATGCGCGAGGCGCTCAAGAAGGTCCGTCCGGACGAGTTCGACGACCTGGTCGCGCTCAACGCGCTCTATCGCCCGGGGGCGATGGACCAGATCCCGACCTACGCGCGCGGCAAGCACGCCCCCGAGTCGATCACCTATCCCGACGAGCGGCTGCGACCGATCCTCGAATCGACCAAGGGAGTGATCCTCTACCAGGAACAGGCGATGCAGATCGCCAAGGAGCTGGCCGGCTTCAGCGGCGCCAAGGCCGATGACCTGCGCAAAGCGATCGGCAAGAAAAACCGCGAGGCGATGGCGAAGCTCAAGCCCGAGTTCATCGCCGGCTGCCGCGCATCGGGGACCAGCGAATCGGTGATCGAGTGGCTGTGGAACACCAACGAGCGCAGCGCGGACTACTCGTTCAACAAGTCACACGCGGCGTGTTACGGGCTGATCGCCTACCGGACCGCGTGGCTGCGTGCCAATTATCCCGCCGAGTACATGGCGGCGCTGATCTCATCGGTGATGGACACAAAGGACAAGGTGCCGTTCTTCGTCTCCCAGGCCGAGCAGATGGGGATCGCGATCCTGCCACCGGACGTCAACCTGTCAGATCACAAGTTCGTGGTAGTCGACGGCAACATCCGGTTCGGACTCGATGCGGTCAAGGGCGTGGGATACCAGGCGGTCGAGGCGATCAAGAACGCACGCTCCGACGGCCCGTTCATGAGCCTGTTCGACTTCTGCGAGCGCGTCGACAACCGCGCCGTCAACAAGAAGGCGATCGAGGCGCTGATCAAGTGCGGAGCGTTCGGGTCGACCGGGGCTTCGCGCAAGGGGATGCTGGCAGTCCTCGAGCAGGCGCAGGCGGCCGGCCAGAAGGCCCAGCAGGACGCGCTGATCGGGCAGGGATCGATCTTCGACCTCGGCCCCGCCGACGGCGGCACGAGCCCGGCCGTGCCGGCGTTCCAAGGCCCGAGCCACGCACCGATCCCGGGCGAGGAGTTCACGCGCTCCGAGCTGCTCGCGGCGGAGAAGGAGGCGATCGGCCTGTTCATCTCCGAGCACCCGCTCAAGCAGGTGGGAGCCGCGCTGCGGACGCGATGTGACAGCTCGCTGGCCGAGCTCTCCGGCAGGCGCGACGGTGACTGGGTGACGGTGGGGGGGATGGTCACCCAGGCGAAGCGGATCAAGACCAAGAAGGGCGACTGGATGATGTTCGCGACGCTCTACGACCTCGACGCGTCGGTCGAGATCATCGTGTTCGACAAGGCACTCAGCGCCAGCCAGGACGCACTTGAGACCGACTCGATTGTGCTCGTGCGCGGCAAGGTCGACCACAAGGACCGCGACAAGACCTGCCTCGTCGCGCAGCAGGTCGAGCGCTTTGAGCCGAGCGAGACCGAGGTGCTCGCGGCCAAGGAGCAGGCGGCCAAGCAGTCAGCGGCGGCGCCGCCGAGCGCGCTGCGGTTGCGCGTCGATGCGACCGTGCTGCCCGCCTCGGCGCTCGGCGACCTCAAGGACCTGCTGGCCGACTACCCGGGGGAGTGCGACGTGGTGATCGAGGTCAGCACATCCGGCGGTCATCGCTGTCTGAAGCTCGGGCCGAGCTTCCGCGTCACGCGCAGCGTCGCCCTGCACGCCCAGCTCGACCAGCTGCTCGGTGCGGCGCTGGTCGGCGACGACGTGACCCGCGAGGCCGCCCCGGCCGCGGTCGCCTGACGCCGCTGCTCGGCCATCCGGGGCGCTATTTGGGCATCCAGGGTGAGCGCCAGCCGCCGAAGCGCTCGACCAGCTTGTTGGCCTCGATCGGCCCCCAAGAGCCCTTTGCGTAGGGGCGAACCGGAGGCGGCGAGTCGAGCAGCGGCTGGACCACGCGCCAGGTCTCCTCGACGCTGTCCTCGCGCGTGAAATGGCTGCTGTCGCCCACCAGCGCCGCGTGGAGCAGCACCTCGTAGGGGGTGGGATCCTCGCCGCCCTGGGTCTCAAAGGTCATCTCGAACTCGATCTCGGAGGGAACGGGACGGTCGGCCCGGTGCGCGTCAAGCACGATCTCGACCCCGGTGTGCGGATCGATCCGCACCACGATCTCGTTCGGGGCCGGCGCGCGGTGGCGGTCGGAGATGAACTGCAACCGCGGTGGCTCCTTGAAGATCAGGCGCACCTCGGTCTGCGTCACCGGCAGGTGCTTGCCGGTCCGCAGAAAGAACGGCACGCCGCCCCAGCGCCAGTTGTCGACCGCGAGCCGCAGCGCTATGTAGGTCTCGGTGGTCGACCCCGTCTTGACGCCCTCGGTGCTGCGGTAACCGCGGTACTGACCGCGAACGCACTGATTGGGATCGGCATCGGCCATCGCGCGAAAGACGTCGAACTTGGCGTCCTTGAGCGTCTCGGCCTCGGCGGATCCGGGCGGCTCCATCGCGGCCGCGGCGAGCAGCTGCATCATGTGGTTTTCGACCACGTCGCGCAGCGCGCCGACGGGATCGTAGAAGCTCCCGCGTCGCTCGACCCCGAACTGCTCCGCCACCGTGATCTGAACCGAACCGATGTAGTTGCGGTTCCAGACCGGCTCGAGCATCGTGTTCGCGAACCGCAGGTAGAGGATCTCCTCGAGCCCCATCTTCCCGAGGAAGTGGTCGATCCGGTAGATCTGGGACTCGTCGAGGTAGCGGTGCAGGTCGGCCGCGAGCTCGCGCGCCGACTGCAGGTCGTGGCCGAACGGCTTCTCGACGGCGACCCGCTGTCCATTCGACACGAGCTCTGCCTTCGAGAGTCCCTCGACCACGGTGG
>DATNKY010000481.1:0-2462 GCA_035603155.1 Solirubrobacteraceae bacterium | reverse complement strand
GCCCGAGCTCCCGGTACCGTGGCTGCTCGGCTCCTCGCCGCAGAGCGCGATCTGGGCGGGAGAGCTGGCCCTTCCCTATGCGTTCGCGGACTTCATCAACTCCGAGGGGGCCGACATCGCGAAGCTCTACCGCGAGCGGTTCGTGCCGACCGAAGCCGCACCGGCTCAGCGGACCGCCGTAGCAGTGTGGGCGCTGGCAGCGCCCACCGAGGAGGAAGCCGAGTACCTCGCGACGAGCAGCCGCATGAGCTTCACGCTGCTCCGCCAGAACCGGCTGATCCCGGTTCCGCCGCCCGAGACGGCGGTCGAGTTCCTCCGGCGCGAGGGCAAGAGCCCATCGGGCGGACGGCCCGGGCGCCGCAGCATCCTCGGCTCGCCCGAGAAGGTACGCGCCGGCATCGAGGAGGTCGCGGTCGAGTACGGCGCGGAGGAGGTGATCGTCGTCACGATCACCCACGACCACCAGGCCCGCCGGCGCTCCTACGAGCTGATCGCCGAGGCGTTCGACCTCGAGCCGCGGGCGGTTACGAGCTCAGCTCTCTCGTCGCCGCGCTGACGAACCCCTGGGCGATCGAGTCGCCGATGCCGCCGAGCGGGAGGAATCGGGGAACGTCGAGGTTCGCCGCGAGGTCCACCGCGATCCGGGTCGGACTCGCGCCGCTCACGCGCCACGTCACTTCGAACTTCTCGCCGTCGGATCCATGGTGCGGGATCCGGCTCAGCTTGACCGTGCCGGCCGGGTCGGCCTCGACGGCCATCGTGAGGTCGAAGTCGCGCGTGATCGGGCCGTGCTGGACGTGGAGCTTCGTGTGCGCCTGTGTCGGCCGGCCCTGGTCGTCGCGCTCGAGCACCTCGACCTCCTTGACGACGTCCGGGTACCAGCTCGGGTACCGGTCGACATTGGTGAACAGCGCCACGCACGCCTCGGGCGAAGCGGGAGTCGTACCTTCCGCATGTCCGGTGAGCTCCTTCACGGGGCCCGGATCCTACGCCGTGGCCGCCTCCAGCGAGCGGCCCGTGGCCCGGATCCCGAACAGGATCAGCGCGCCGGCGGCGAGTCCTGAGATCCCCATCACCAGGAACGAGGCCGAGAAGCCCCACGCCGCGTTCGCGCCGAGCACGATCAGCGGCGCGAGCGCGCCACCGATGTGGCCGAGTCCGTCGCTCAGCGCCACGCCGGTGGCGCGCGCACTGGTGGGGAAGTGCTCGGCCGTGTACGTGTAGAGCATCGGCACGAGCAGCCCGATCGTCATCGAGGCGATGAAGCCGAACACGATGATGACCGCGGGCGAGACGAAGTAGCCGATCACGAACAGCGAGATCGCCCACGCCACCGCGAACAGCGCGGTCGAGTACTTGCGCTCGAACCGGTCGCTGAACCGGGTGGTCGCGAACGCGCCGATCAGGAAACCGATCCCCGACACCACGAGGTACGTGGTGCTGTCGGCGAGGCTGTAGCCCTTGTCGGTGAACAGCGTCGGCGCGAGCGTCAGCCAGCCGTAGTTGCCGATGTAGTAGACGAACCAGATCGAGACGAACAGCAACACGCGGCCTGCCATTGGTGCTCGCAGCAGCGCCTTGATCGGAACGCGCTCGGCGGGCGCCTCGTCGGGGACGCGCTCCGGTTCGGGCAGCCGCTCTGAGTCGATCGCCTCGAGCGCGGTCTCCTCGGCCTCCGCCACCATCTCGCGGGCCTCGTCCGTGCGTCCCTGCGATATGAGCCAGCGGGGTGAGGGCGGCAGGCCGCGGCGCATGAACAGAATCGTCGCGCCGCCGACCGCGCCGATCAGGAACATGATCCGCCACCCTGAAGCGAACGTGGGTACGAGCGCTCGCGCGACGAACGGCACGACCGAGAACCCCGCGTACGCCGCGGTCGTGGCCCAGCTGGTGTAGCGACCGCGCAGGCGCGCGGGTGACAGCTCGCCGATGTAAGTGGTGACCGCAGCGATCTCGGCGCCGATGCCCAGCCCCGCGATGAAGCGGAATGCGATCAGCTCGGTGACGTTCGTACTCGCCGCCGCGAGCACCGTGCCCACCGAGAACACCGCCACCGAGATGCCGAGGCTGAGCTTGCGTCCCCATTTGTCCGAGATCGTACTGTCGGCGAAGGCACCGATGATGTAACCGATCAGGCTGCTGGTCACCGACAGGGTCACCGTGGCTTTGGATACGTGAAACTGCGTCGCGATTACCGGCGCGGCGAACGAGATCGTGACGATGTCGAAGAATGCGAAGAAGTAACCCGCGCCTACGATCCACAGCAGCTTGCGCTCATAGGGCCAGACCGGGATGCGGTCAAGGCGCGCGGTGACGCTGGCTGTCTCACCGCGACTCCGCCCCCCCACCGTCGATCCTCGGGTGCCACTGCTGTGCGGCGCTGTGGGTGACATATACCTCTCCTTTCACCCAAGGCTTACCCACGACCGGCGCGGCCGAAAACCAGCCGTCCCGAACGGTGG
>DATNKY010000578.1:0-3826 GCA_035603155.1 Solirubrobacteraceae bacterium | reverse complement strand
GATCCCGCTTGCGTTCGCCGCTGCGGCAGCGACGCGCTCGATCAGATCCGCGGCGCGGCCGACCGGCCGGTACGGGACCGTGGGCGTGCTGAGCAGCGGCGCGCACGCCACCCGGTCCAGGCGACGCGATGCCGGGGGTCGGCACGGCACACGGTCCAGACGACGCGATGGCGGCGGCCCGCGCCGCGCGAGCCCCGGAGCCGCCGTCGGCGTGCTGGTCGCGGCGGCGGTGCTGACGATCGCGCCTTGGACGATCCGCAATGCGGTCGAGCTGCATCACTTCGTTGCGATCTCCGACGAGACCGGGATCACCCTGGCCGGCACCTACAACCCGGCGTCGGCGGCGGACACGCGCGTGCCGTACAAGTGGCGCTTCTTCTGGACGATCCCCCAGGATGCCGGGCTGCGGCGCCACGTCGGCCGCTACACCGAGCCCGCGCTCAGCTCCAAGCTCGAATCACAGGCACTTCACTACATCGGTGCGCATCCGCTCTCGCCACTGTCGGTCGCCTACCACAACACCCTGCGGATGTTCGAGGTCGAGGGTACGTTCGCATGGCACGCATCCGCGGACGCGATCGGGGTGCCGGTCGGCGCGGCCGGCGTCGGCGTGGCGGCCTTCTGGGTCGTCTGCCTCCTGGCGCTGGCCGGGCTGATGACCCAGGCGGCCCGCGCAGCGCCGCGCTGGCTGTGGGCGATCCCGGTCCTGTACGCGCTCACGATCGTGTTCATCAACGTCGAGACGCCCCGATTCCGCGAGCCGATCGACCCGTTCCTGCTGCTGCTCGCCGGATGCGCGATCGAGGCCGCGCTGCAGCGCCTCGGGGTGTTCAAGGCGATCGGCTGGCAGCGGTGGCGGCCGGCGTTTGACGCTTAGCTCTTCGGTGTCGAGCTTCGTCGCTATGCGCCCAAATCGACGAAGCTCGGGCCGCGGCGGCGCGGCTAGGACTGAGCTGTGCGCCAGTCAGGCGTCGTCGGCAGCCGCCGCGGCTGGCGGGCGACCCCGAGCTGATCGAGGTGCGCCAGCGCCTGTCCCGAGCCGACCGCGACACATGTCAGCGGCGACTCGGCGAGGGACACCGGCATCCCGGTCTCGTTCGCGACGAGCTCGTCGAAGCCGCGGATCATCGTCCCACCGCCGGCGAGCAGGATGCCGTCGCGCGCGATGTCACTCGAGAGCTCGGGGGGCGTCTGCTCGAGCGTGTCGCGGATCGCCTGCAGGATCTCGCGCAGCGGACCCGAGATCGCGCCGCGGACCTCCTCGCTGCGCAACTCGATCGCCGTCGGCAGGCCGGTGACGAGGTGCCGACCGCGGACCTCGATCGTCTCCTCGGGCCTCAGTGGGACAGCGGACCCGAGCTGGATCTTGATCGCCTCGGCAGTCCGCGAGCCGATCGCGAGCTGGTAGACGCCGCGGATGTAGTGGGCGATCGCCTCGTCCATCTCGTAGCCGCCGACCCGCACCGAGCGGGAGATGACGATTCCCCCGAGCGAGATCACCGCCATCTCGCTGGTCCCGCCGCCGACGTCGACGACGAGCCGCCCGACCGGCTCCTCGATCTCGAGCCCGGCCCCGATCGCGGCGGCGATCGGCTCCTCGATCAGGTGCACGCGGCGCGCGCCGGCCGCCAGCGAGGCCTCCTCGACCGCCCGCTTCTCGACCTCCGTGACGCCTGACGGGGCGCAGACGATCAGCCGCGGGTGCGCCGTCCTCCGGTCGATCACCTTGCGGATGAAGTACCGGAGCATCTCCTCGGTGACCTCGAAGTCCGCGATCACACCGTGACGGAGCGGTCGCGTGGCCGAGATCGTGGCCGGCGTGCGGCCGATCATCCGCTCGGCATCGTGGCCGACCGCATGGACCTCGCCGGTCGCGAGGTCCGAGGCGACGACCGAGGGCTCGGACACGACGATGCCACGACCGCCCACGTACACGAGCGTGTTCGCGGTGCCGAGGTCAATCGCCATGTCGTGGACCCCGAGCGTCGGGACCAGGTGGCGCCGTGAATTGTCGCGACGTGAACCGTCTCTGCGAAATCGGATATCCGAAAGACTGTCAAATGCGGGCGGTTCGCGTGGGACCGCCCCGTGACGACCGCGCGCAAACCGGGCTGGCGCTAGATGTCGGGCGCGCTAGCGCTCGCCAGGCAGCTTGTGCGGGTACTGCGACAGCGGCTGGCTCAGGTCAAGCGCGGTGGCGACGATCCGGTTCTGCTCGGTCGCGTGGGCGATCGGATAGCCCTCGCCCGACGCGGCTCGCTCGGGGCGCCCGATGTAGCCGAATTGAAGCGCCTCGGGCAGCACCTGGAGCAGGCGTGGCGACATGAACGCGCGGGCGCCCATGTTGCGTGGCTCCTCCTGGACCCAGACGACCTCCCGGAGCTTCGGGTAGCTCGCGACGAGCTCCATCAGCTCGCTCTGCGGGAACGGGTACAGGAGCTCGACGCGCCCAATCGCGACCCCGGGATGCTGTGGCCGGGTCGGGTGACCGATCAGGTCGTAGTAGATCTTTCCCGTGCACAGGACCAGGCGGGTGACCTGCTCGGGGTCGGCGCTCTGGTCGGCGAGCACGGGCCGGAAGCGGCCGTCGACGAGCTCGTCGAGCCGGCTGGTCGCCTGAGCTAGGCGGAGCAGGCTCTTCGGGGTCATGATCACCAGCGGCCGCTGCTTGGCGATCCGCGCCTGCCGGCGCAACAGGTGGAAGTACTGCGCCGGCGTGGTCGGGTTGGCGACGCGGATGTTGCCCTCGGCGGCGAGCTGCAGGAAGCGCTCGAGCCGGGCTGAGGAGTGCTCGGGGCCCGAGCCCTCGTAGCCGTGCGGGAGCAGCAGCGTCAGCCGCGAGGTCTGGCCCCATTTGGCGAGGCCCGAGGTGATGAACTGATCGACGATCACCTGGGCGCCGTTGACGAAGTCGCCGAACTGGGCCTCCCAGATCACGAGCGTCTCGGGCCCCTCCTGCGAATAGCCGTACTCGAACCCGACGCAGGCCATCTCTGACAAGGGGCTGTTGTGGAGCTCCATCGGCGCCAGCGCGCCCGGCAGATGCTGCATCGCGCAGTGCTCCTGCCCGGTCTTGGGATCGTGCAGGACGAGGTGGCGCTGGCTGAAGGTGCCGCGCTCGGTGTCCTGTCCGGTGAGGCGGATCGGAATCCCCTCGGTCAGCAGCGTGGCGAACGCGAGCGACTCCGCGTGTGCCCACACGATTCCGTCGCCCTTCTCGATCGCCTCGCGGCGCTGCTCGAGCTGCTTGACGAGCTTCGGGTGGACGTTGAAGCCATCGGGAACCGAGAGCAGCTCCTCGCCGAGCACCTGCAGGCGATCGAGCGCAACCGCGGTCTTGACCTCGGGTGACGCGGTACGGTCGAGCTGGTACTCGCCGGTCGAATGATCGACACCCTTCGAGGTCGCGATTCTCTCCTTGAGGTCCTGGTGCTGGTCGGCGAGGACCGCCCAGACGGCATCGGTCATCTCGGTCGACTCCTGCTCGGAGACGACTCCCTGCTCGATCAGCTGGCGCGCGAACAGTTCCCGGACCGACGGGTGCTTCTTGATCACCTGGTACATCTCGGGCTGTGTGTAGGCCGGCTCGTCGGCCTCGTTGTGGCCGAACCGGCGGTAGCCGATCAGGTCGATCAGCACGTCGTGGCCGAACTCCTCGCGGTAGGCGAAGGCGAGCCGGACGGCCGAGATGCAGGCGGCCACGTCGTCGGCGTTGACGTGGAAGATCGGAACGTCGAAGCCCTTGGCCAGGTCCGAGGCCCAATGGGTCGAGCGCGAATCATCGGGATCGGTCGTGAAACCGACTTGATTATTTTGGATTAGGTGG